>JAYSXU010000094.1:0-5999 GCA_043716965.1 Fimbriiglobus sp. | reverse complement strand
TGAAGGTGCCCGCGATCGTTTCGATGGTCTCCTTCACGCCGACGATTTCGGAGCGGTCCAGCGCCACGCCGGGGGCGACCTCGTTCATGTACCGGCTGCCGACCAGCGGCGTGCCGGGCATCATCAGGCCGAACTTGGCCCCCTTGACGCCCGAGAGCCAGGCCCCGTCGTGGTTGATGATTTTGCCGTTCTCGTAGATATCGACCTCTTCGCCGAAGTAGTAGACGCCGTTGGTCCGCTTGCTGATGGCGAAGAAGTTCCGCGAGATCTCAACGAGTTTGCCGTCCTTGGTTTCCTTCTCCTCAATGACCCGCGTGACGACGCCGTCAACCGTCTTCGTCTCGGCGAGCACGGTGATGGTGAGTTCCTCGTTGCCCTTTCGCAAAATCCGGAAGTGACCCGGTTCGAGGATGAAGTACGGGTTGTTCCCCGTCGGCCCGAGGTCGCCCGCCTCCACAACAAAAGTATCCGTCCAGGCGACGGCGTCCTTCTCGGCCTTGATAACTTTGGGCGCCGCTTTGTCCTGCGGTTCCGCGCGGCCAAGTGGCCCGAACGCGATCACGGCCATCAGCCCCGCGACCAATCCGACCATACCCGTCTGCCGTGTGAACATGCTCTGCTCCTTCATGCGAACTGCCGGGGGCATTGTCGCAGACAGTACAAGTCCCACGCCAACTTCCCCGTAATGGTAATAAGGGGAATGGTACCCGCAGCAGCTAATGTCACCATGAACCGCAGATAAATTCGGCTTCATCTTCAGGACGTGACAGAGCGTAGTGGAATTGGCCGCTTAACGACCTAACTCACCAGCCCAACCCAAGAGTCAATGCTCGTGACGGTGATGAATGTCCGGAAAATGGGGGTGCGCGTGACTCAAAGCCGCATGGTCGTGCGGGTGGCTGTGCGGCTCCCCGACGGGGTCATCCGGGCCGTGCGTGTGCTGGTGGTGTTCGTCGTGGACGTGGCTATGGTCGTGGCGCTGGGGGTCGTGTTTGTGCTCGTGTTCGTGCCGCTCCGTCAAGTGGAGCCACAAGCCCACCGCCATCAGAGCGGACGCCGCCAGCAGGGCGAGCGTAAACCCCTCCCGGAAGATCAGCAACGAGAGTGCGGCCCCGACGAACGGGGCGAGCGAGAAGTAAGCCCCCGTCCGAGCCGTTCCGAGGTGTCGCAGGGCCAGGACGAAGCAAGTCAAGCTCACGCCGTACCCGAGAAATCCCACGGCACCGCACGCCAAGAGAGTGCCAACCGGGGGGAACGACGAGCCGATCGAAACGGCGATCACCAGGTTGACGCCGCCCGCCACGAGGCCCTTGATCGCGGCAATCTGGATCGGGTCGCTCGCCGACACTTTCCGCGTGAAGTTGTTGTCGATACCCCATGCGAGGCAGGCGCCGGCGATTGCGAGCGTCCCCCACGGTAACTCCCCCGACGGACTGCCGCCCCACGAGAGCAGCACCCCGCCGCCGGTGATGCACGCCATACCCAGGGCAATACGCCGGTCGAAGTTCTCCTTGAACACGAACCACGCAAGTAACGCCGTCAGGACGCCTTCGAGATTCAGCAACAGGGAGGCGTCTGCGGCCGGGGTCGTGGCGAGACCGGCCATCAGCAACACCGGCCCCACCACGCCGCCGAACAAAATGGCCGCTGCCAGCCAAGGCAAATCGGCCCGTTTCAACGGTGCCTCTTTGGAATCGCCCCGATTGAGGCCCGACCGGACCAAGAGCCAGCCCGATAGACCGAACCCCGAGCCGAGGTACAACAGCCCCGCCAGCAGTACGGGGCTGACCTCGCTTAACAACAACTTTGACAGCGGCGTGCTTGCACCGAAGAGCGCAGCCGCCGCAAGCGCGGACACGACGCCGGACGGGAATCGTACAGGTGTGGTTGGGGGTATCGACACTCGCACTCCTGGCTGACAGAGGGTTAGACCGCCCAATCGTTTTATGGCTGTGTACGCCGAACGACCAAACTCAGCGGCAGCGCACCGGGGCATTGTGTTTCGATCAGCCGCGTTCCCTTTTCTCGGTCGCCGAATTGAGGTGAATGGTCTGCCCGACCGCCAATTGACCGATGCGAGTGACCGTGCCGTAGACGCCCGCGTTGTTCTGGTTCGCACGCACGATCGTCTTCTGCACTTCTGGGGCGGAACTTGCTGAGTCGGGATCCAGGTTCACCATCGAGCAGCGCACGTCGCGCTGGGTGACGGTGATGGCAGGGGCGTCGTCCCCCTCGCCGAATGAGAGCACGCCGCCCAACCACTCGTCCTCCTGGAAGGGAACCGATCGCAGGAGACGTACCACAACATTCGGGCGAAACCGTCGCACGTCCAAGCTCCGCCCCGCAAGTCGTCCGATCTCACGTACCGTATCGGCGGCGATCACGGAGATGCTGGCTTCATCGAAGATGCCGTGTTTCAACTGCATCATCTGCACGGGCGCCCCGTACCGGCGTCCGACCTCCGTAGCCAAGTTCGGACTGAAGACCGGCATCTCTTCGCCATCCGGCGTGCGAATATGCGTCGGAAGTTGTCCTGGAACGCCGTCTTCACGGCAGTGCGGAGCAAACAAGAGCAGATCGGGAAGCTGGCTCGCTGACAGCCACGGGAACCCGCTGCGGTCATCCAGCCGCCAGAATGCCAGGCGCCTGTCACCATCAAGCCCGTGCCAGCCCAGCGAGGCAACCTCAAGTCGTTCGCCGCGCATGGACTTCACGGGATACCGGAAGATCGCCTCGACGTGTCCGATCTCCATAGGCATCCTCGATCCAAGTCCGCCGAACGACTGCGTTACACTTGACCGGGCCGACCGCAAGAAACTTGACGTCTCGGAAAACCGTGATGTCGGCCCGGTCAAGTGTGACGCTTTGGTCGGCCCACGCCGCGATTAAACTTCCAGGTATTCGCATTCCGTTTCCAGTTCTGGGATGGGCAAGCCATCTTCGCGCAGCCCTGCCAAATGCAACGGCACGGCCTCGGCGATCAATTTCCGGACTTTCGCCGCCGTCTTCGCAACGGCCACGCAACCCGGCAGGTCGGGAACGTAGGCGCCGTAACTGGTCGGGCCTTTCTCGATGACAATGGCGTACCGCATCAAGCTTCCTCCGGTACTCGTCGCAGGGAGGTTCCCATCAAAACAATTTCACGCAGCATCGTGGCACAGACGAGCTTGGAGTCGATGAACCGAATCATGCCCCGCCGTCTGCTGCAGCGCCTGGTTCGGCATCGTAGCCAGGATGACTGATCACGAAACCGTTACTTGATGGCAGCTCGCTTGCCAGCGAACAGTGGCATGCCCGTGCCCTTGGTATTGAACTGCTCGAACTTGGACAGCTTGTCGTCGAACAGAAATACGTCGATGTGGCTCTCACTGAACACCACCGCCACCCGCTGCAGATCGAGGGCGAAGCATGGCAGCTCTTTCCCGTTGCGAAGGAGCGTCCCGTCCTCCTTCCACTGGAACGTTACGCCGTTAGTGTTCGCCCAGCTGGTGCCTGCCAGTTTCTTCAGGATCGACTGCGACTCCTTGGCCGCCGCCTCCACCTTCTTGAGCTTGTCCCGGATGGCCACGGCCCCTTCGAGGTTGCCCTTCTTGGTTTCCTCCGTCATCTCCGTCTTCAAGGCTGCGGTGTACTCGGCCTTGGCGGCTGCGACGGACTCCTCGTGGACCTTGGCCGCGGCGTCCAGATTTGCCTTGTACTTCTTGTCCGCCGCTGCCGGGTCTTGACCGAGCGACACGCCGACGAGGAGTAAGTTGGCCACGCAGAACGCCACCGCACGCATAATAGCCGAATGCATCGCATACCTCCTATTTCCGCCGCCGAACAAGTTATTAGACAGAACCGATTCTGCCTATCTCAACCCACACCTTCATTACACTCGAACAAACCGATCCCGCTTCTCACCGCTCGACGTAGTATTCCACGAAGCCGATCATCATTTCTTCCCAGGTTTGTTGGCCCCAGCGGACGGTCTTGGTGGGGTCGGGGTTGGAGGCGTTGGCTTTGGAGTTGTCGTACCATGCGGTGCATTCGATGGTGCTGCCGGCGGGGATGTCGCGGAACTTGGTTAGGGCATACGGGACTTGCCAGTTGAAGTCGTACTTCGGCACGTCGAGCAGCAGTTCGCGGTCGCCGTTGGCGGAAACGAGTTCGTACTTGAACGCCTTGCCACGGAGGTGCATGTGCGGTGTCATGCTCAGCAGGGTCATCGGTTTGGCGATTGGCAGCACCGCGATGTCGGGCGAGTAGTTCGATTCACCAGCCGGGATCGAAAACCTACGGTTGATCGCGCTGTCGGTTTTCACTTCGTACTTCGGTGGGGTTTTGGCAATCAGCAACCCGACGGCGGATTGGTCGGTCCCGGCTTTGCCGTTCGGGGTGTAGTGCAATTCGTAGAGGAGTTTGGAACCCTTCGGAATCAGCTTCGCCATGCCTTCGGGGTAGATCGCAGCTTCATCACCGGGGACGAACGCGCCGAGCATGTGACGGCTGAAGAGTTCATCTTTCAGCAACCTCCGCGGGTCGGCGCCGGGCGGGATGATGTACACAATGATGTGGTGAATCGCGGCACGATACTCGGGCCGTACTTCGAGGGCTTGTACCCACGTGTCTTCGGCAAAGACGTGGTCGCCGAACACGTGCTGGTAGGGCATTCCCAGCCCGTACAGGAACTGGGCGGGCACGCTGACCGCTTTACTCATCTTCACCACGAGGTCGGGTTCGCGGCCCAAACGCCAGCCGGTTTTGTAGGTTTTGGGTTGCGGCGTCTCCTTTGCATCGCCTTCGGGGCAACCGGCATCAATCCACGTCAGCAGCGTTTTCTTCTGGTCATCTTCCAGGCGTCGATCGTTGACGAAGTGGCCGATTTTCGCGGTGGCGTGCCACGGGGGCATCACCCCGTCGGCGACGACTTCCCGGATCATCGCGGACCACGACTTGGCGTCCTTGAACGTCATGAGTGTGAAAGGGGCCGCTTCGCCGGGGCGGTGGCACTCCTGGCACTTCGCTTGAATGATGCGAGCGATTTCTTTGTGATAAGTTACGGTTGTTGTGGCGGTCGGTTTCGTGCTGCTCAATTTGCACCCGGCGGCATCGACGAACGGAGTTTTAACATCCCGCCCTTCGATCACGGCGTTGATTGCGGTGAACAGTTCCGAGGTGGTCGCCTTTAACTTGTGGGCGTTCGGGGCAAATTGATCGTCGATGCGGCCCTTGTAGCGGACCATCTTGGCCCCGTCCAGAACGAACGCGGTCGGCACTCGTTCGACATTGAACCGCTCCGCGATTTTACCGTCAGCGTCCTTCAACACCGTGAACGGGATGGCGTTTTCCTTGGCATGTTGAGCCACGCGGACAGCATCGTCGGCGGGGTGGCTGTTGATGCCGATGAACGTCACGCCATCGGGCGAAAACCGCTTGTGAAGTTGCGCCAACTTCGGCAGGTAGGCACTATTCACCGGGCAACCCGTTGCCATGAAGATGACCACGGTGGCTTTGCCGTCCCGTGGAAGATCGCTGGACGCCCACGATTTCGCGGTGGCGGGTTCCGGCAAGCTAAAGTCGCCGATCCGCGTGCCAATCGGCGCGGGCAGTTCAGCGGCTGCGAGTGTCGAAACGAACGTGAGCAAACTGAGTGTCAAAGCAAATCGGGTCACGCCAACCACCTCGTTGTGAGATTCGGGAGGGCCACTGCTCATCATGACGGCTACGCCGGATTCGTCAATTCAGACTCGCAAATGATTCCTCATCTCTTCATTACCCGATCGGACGTGGTGAGGTTTCAAATTCGCGTCGCTCCAGGTTGAGTTTTGAGATCAGATCCAAATCAAAAAAAAAGCACGGTCGAACGGGATTTCCCAGTTCGACCGTGCTTTCGGTGGACAGTTAGTTGGTCCGGTCACTCGCTGCGGGCGCGGATCGGGGTGCCTTGTTGCCAGTCGTTGGGGATGGGGCGGCGTTGCGGTTCGCCGGAGTAGTGCCAGTGGCCGACGGCTTCTTCG
>JAYSXU010000930.1:0-2390 GCA_043716965.1 Fimbriiglobus sp. | reverse complement strand
CCATTGGATTCGCCGGGTCGGCTGCGGGTTGCGTTTGCTCAACTGGGGCTTTACGGACTAAGCCCAGTCGAGTTTTGACACTTTCCCGTGTTGAGGGCACGACCCAATAAGCGTTTTGATCAACCCTGCCAGACGCATCCCGTTCTTTGGGTTCATACTTGAACTCTTTCATCCACGGGTAATCCTGGTCGATCACGCCGCGAACAATCGTGTTGCGAGTGACTTCTGGCACGGTAAACGCTCCGGCGAAGGCACCCAATGTGGCTTGAACCCGTTCGGTTTGTTGGCGGGCCTTGGCGCGGGGGTCGTCGGGCTGGGCCGGCAAACTGAGGACACGTTCCGCCGCGATTTGCAACGCGGCTTCGTCTTCCGCGATGGCTTGGAGGTAGTCGTCAAAACTCTTTAACGCCAATGGTCCGAACAAAGCCAACGAGTTTTCGGCCATCCGCTTGGTCCGCTCCCGAACGGCGCCGTCTTCCTTCAAAAGTTGAATCAGGTTGAGTTCGTACTCGTAGGTGTCTTCCTCGATCTTGTCCGAGCGGTCCTGGCGGTGGAAGTTGGGGTGCTGGCGGAGGACTTCGTGCCAGGTTGCGAGGGCTTGTTTGTAGCGTGTGGCGGCCAGTTCGTTCTTGGCAATCGCGCGGGATTGGTCGGCGCTCCAGAGCAACTTGCGGGCTTCGACCGTGAGGTCGAGTTGCTCGGTTTGGGACGTTGCCAGGAAGTAACTGAAGTTGGTGATTTGGCGGTTTTGGTCGAAGTAAACCAGGGATTTCTGCGCTTCGTGCTGTTCTTCCGAAATGCCACGGGCGGCCAGTTCTTCCCGGCTCATTTCAGGCGGCAAGCCCGACCCGCGATTGACACCTGCGAGAAAGACAAGCCGATCCTTTGTTGCTTGCGACGGTTGAAGCCCGGTTTCTTGCCCCAAGGTCGCCCACATGCTGGCAGCTCGTGCCCATTCCGCTTGTGCGTTCGACTTCGCCAACAGGGCCACCGTCTTCGGTGTACCCGTAACACTGTCGCGGAACCATGCATTGTTCGCACCGACGAACTCGTCCGGGTTCCAGGTCGTTTTGTTGTCGAACCAGCCTTCTTTCGTCAGGCGTTCCGCAAGGTAGCTTTGGGCGCGGGAACCCTGTTGGCGGAAGACGATCAGTGCGGGCGCGCGTGGCATCCGGTATTGGAATGGGTCGTACTCGCCGGGTTGCGGGGAGGACCACGGGATGAACTCGCTCTCTTTGTTTTTCCGGTTGGGCGGAATCACCGTCGAAGAGTAGGCAAACCACGCCCGCGCCGCATGAAACGCATCGAAGCTGTCGTCAACCGCTTTGCCCGGATAATACTCCTGGTCGCCTTCGCCGAACTGTTCCGGCAAGATCGGGAACTGGTCCGCCGGGTCGGCAAGTTCGTTGTCGTTCTTGTACAGCGACGGGATCTTTTCGTTGTCTACGAGGAACTGCACGACTTCTTCGGGGCGCACGCAATTCAATTTGGCTTGGAGGCGGCGAACCAGTTCGGGGTTGGCGACACAGAAGCGTTCAAACGCCACCATGTCCACGCCCTTGCCGGGAATCTCCAGCGTCGTTTTCCGGCGTTCGATCGGCTTGATGCAACTGACTTGCATCAACGACCGCAGCGTACTCACTTTGTCCGACACGCTGAACTTGTTTTGGTAGTAGAAGCCGATTTGGTAGCGAATGTCGGGCGAGCCGACTTTCTTCTCTTTGCCGTCCTCACTTCGGTAGACTTTCGAGTTCATCCGATCGCCTTCGGCCAGCAGTTCGATGCCGCGTGCGATGTAGAAGTACATGTCCCCGAGTTTCTGGTTCTCCACGGAAACGTTGTAGGCGATGTTCCAGCTTTGGAAAATCCACGGCGTGATGAAGTTGGGTTGGAGCCGGGTAACCCCGCGGGCAAGAATCTCGAACTCGTGGAACTCGTTCCGCTTCTGCTTCTCAATGGCCGCCCGCCACATGATCGTGACGGCAATACCGCGTGCGCCGACCAGACTGAGCCGGACCGTAGCCCCGGCAATGTCCGGGTCGCCTTGGTCCAGTTCGCGTAGCTCCATGCGTTCCGCTTGGCTCAGGACCGACAACCGCGTCAGCGCGGAGGACGCCTGCACTTGTCCGGAGAACGGCACGCTGAGTTTGCCACGCCAGAAGATGCTCAGCGTAAACAACGCGAAGATCAGGGCGATGTAAATCACCTTGCGCCGGTTCGCTGCACGCTGTAACGGGTTCGCCATGACTCGCCGTCCCCGCTGTCACACGGATCAAATGAGGAAAGAAGATGTTCTAGCCTTGCACTATTTTCTTGTAGGTCGCGGTCGAATCTTCGAGGGCGCCGACATTGCGATTCCTATTTTCTTGTAGGTCGTGGTCGAGTCTTCG
>JAYSXU010000929.1:0-7043 GCA_043716965.1 Fimbriiglobus sp. | reverse complement strand
CCCGCCACGATTTGTTCTGCAATACCCAGTCTCGGCGTTGAGTTACTATTCTCACTTCAAGTACAGCACCTAGCACGAACACAATCAGTTTGATGTTTACTTCCACCGCCGCAACTTCTTTTCCCCGCACGCCTGGGTTCTCGACTCACACTCTCCTAAAATCACCCCAGTTCCATTACTCGATTCGGAGGCTTCGACATGCCGACACGGCTGGCAATTTTGATGGTGTTGGTTTCCGCGACCGTGGCCCGTGCGGACGATTGGCCGCAATGGATGGGGCCGAAGCGCGACAACGTTTGGCGGGAAGACGGCTTGCTGGACAAGTTCCCGGCGGGCGGGCCGAAGGTGCTGTGGCGTGTCCCGGTTGCGGGCGGTTACGCCGGGCCGGCGGTCGTGGCGGGGAAGGTGTATTGCTCCGAATACAAGTCCGAAAAAAACCTCGGCGAAGGCAACTTCGAGCGTAAAGAAGCCGACGGCGTCGAGACGATTTTCTGCCTCGACGAAAAGACCGGCAAGCGGCTTTGGGAACACAAATACCCCGTTCGCTACACCATCAGTTACCCCGGTGGCCCACGCTGTACCCCGAACGTGGAGAACGGCAAAGTCTACTTCCTGGGCGCCGAAGGCAACCTGATTTGCTGCGAAGCGGACAAGGGTGCGATTCTGTGGCAGAAGGATTTGAAAGCGGATTACAACACGAAGTCCGCGTTGTGGGGCTACGCCGGGCACCCACTGATTGACGGCCAGAAGCTCATCACCTTAGCGGGCGGCGAAGGTAGCCACATCGTGGCACTCGACAAAGACACCGGGAGGGAAATTTGGAAGTCGCAATCGTCCGAAGAGCAAGGATACAGCCCGCCGACGATCATCACCGCTGGTGGCGTGCGGCAACTGATTCTGCCCGGTCCCACGGCAGTCAAGTCGCTCAACCCCGAGACCGGCGAACGGTACTGGACCACCCCGTACAAGGCGGACAGCGGCTCCATCATCATGGTGCCGCTCGTGATCGGGGATTACCTCTTCATCGCCGGGTACAACAACAAGAGCCTGCTGCTGAAGCTAGCGAAGGATAAGCCCGCCGTCGAAGTCGTCGCGCTAAACAAGCTGAAGCACTTCGTTTCGCCCGTGAACGTGCAACCCTTCGTGCAAGACGGCGTCGTGTACGGCATCGACGGCAGCGGCGAAATGTACGGCGTCGAAATCCCGAGCGGCAAACGTCTTTGGACATCGACTGCCGTGCTTAAGGATGGGAAAACCTTCGGCTCCGGCACCGCGTTCATCGTGAAGCAAGCCGACCGTTTCTGGTTCTTCAACGAACTCGGCGAACTCGTCATCGGCAAGCTCTCCCCGACCGGCTACGACGAAATCGACCGGGCCAAAATCATCGACCAAACCGGGACCGCGTTCGGCCGCAAGGTCGTCTGGTGTATGCCCGCGTTCGCCAACAAGAAGCTCTACGTCCGCAACGACAAAGAAATGATCTGCGTCGATTTAGCGAAGTAACCCTCTGTGGGGCACCCGTCACCACTGCCCCACGCTTTCTGCACCATGCCGGGTTGACACAACTGCCACCCGCGACTAAATTTGAATTCACCAGGGGATATAGCTCAGTTGGTAGAGCGCTTGAATGGCATTCAAGAGGTCAGGGGTTCAACTCCCCTTATCTCCACCTCGCAAACCCTGGATATTCCAGGGTTTGCTTCATTTCTAGTCGAACGTGCCGTTACTGCTTTTCTGACACGGATAGCGGATATCGGATCATGACACGCCCCGCCATAAATCGGGTCGTAACAAGAGTTGCGTTCACTGATGCCACCAACAACGTGACGAAAAGGGTTTAACGATGGCAAGTGTGATAGGTCCAAGTATCGTGTCAACAGCCTTCAACAAGACGCTGGATTCGGGAACTGCCCGTTAATTAGCCACTTACTCAGGAGACTCTCTTATGCCCCTTCGCTGGGCTTATTTCACGGTCCTCGCAATCGCCCTGATGGCCTTAGCAGTTGCCCCGGACGCGCTCGCCCAAAACGCGGGTGTAGACAAGGTCACGTTTCGGGACCGGAACGCGGACGGCAAAGTCGTGACCGAATCGGGTGAGGTGAAGGAGACGCCCAAAGGCGTGGAGATTATCGCGGGCGGCAAGTCGAAAACGGTGTTTGCGAACGACGTGCTGAAAGTCGAACCCGGCACGTTGACCGGCGTGAACATGGCGGACGTCCTGGCGGTGCGCGGGTTGGAAGAGGGCAAAGACCCCGGCAAGGCGTTCAACGACTACGCCAGTCTCGTGAAGAAAGCCGGCCCCGCAGCGCCGGAGCGCACCAAGCGGTATCTCACGTTCCGCGAAGCGGTGTTTGCCACCAAGATTGCGGACCAAAAAACCGGCGATGACTTCAACACCGACGCCGTGAAAGCCTTCGACAAGTTGACCGCGTTCACGCAACTCAACCGCAAGAGTTGGGAAATCTGGCCGGCGTCGCGGACGGCGGCCCGGATTCAAGCGGAACTCGGCGACTACCCCAAGGCGGCGGGCGTATTGCGCTCCTTGGCCAACGTCGCCGACCTGCCGAAAGAGTTGAAGTACGAAGCCCAATTAGCCGAAGCCGGGATGCTCTTTCGTGCCGGCCAACAGACTGCGATTGAGGGCGTATTAAGTCCGTTGGAGAAGGACAAAGACTTCCCGAGTGGGCCGCTCAAGGAGCGTCTTGGGGTGCTGCGGGCCGCCAGCAAGATTCCCGCACCGACTGCCACTGGCACGTCGCCGCCCGCCGATCTCGTGGCGAAATTGCAGGACGCGATCGACCAAGCGAAAGACCCCGTCGCCAAAGCCGTCGGCTACAGTTTCCTGGGCGAAGCTCAACTGGCCTACGGCCAAACCCGTGACGCGATGTGGTCCTTCTTGTGGGTCGATGTGGTGTTCAACCAGGACAAGGACGAACAAATTCTCGCCGTCCGCCGCCTCGTCACAATCTTCGACAAGCAAGGCGACAAAGACCGCGCCGACCAGTTCCGGGACAAACTCCCACGAATCCGCTGAGTCGGGTGTCACCAAACTCTCAGGGCCTCGGAAAAGCAGTTTTTACCACAGAGGCACAGAGACACAGAGCAATCCAAAACCACTTCAAATGAATTTCTCTGTGCCTCTGTGCCTCTGTGTCTCTGTGGTGAATGTTCTTCTTTCGTATCAGCGACTTTAATCTGCACCCCGACAAATCTCCGCACGGTGGCCAGTCGTGAACTACGGTTGACACACGTACCGTTGCCTGAATTCGCCGGCATTAGGATTTGTTCGATGCAGCTTTATTGTCCCAGTTGCAAAACTTCGATCCCGGCTACCGAACGCTGCCCGAATTGTGGCGATCGGCTGGTCACGCCAGCGGAAATCTTTGCGTCCTCCGGGGAGTTGCACTCACCCCCACCGGAGTTGATTCGCCCCACGCAATTCGGTCGAATTGTGGTCGGGACCATCGTTTCGATCGGACTTTACATCGGGTTGCGCGAAGAAGTTTTCGGGCTTGTTGCGGCCTCGGAGGTTGAGAACCCGTTCGTGGATGCCACCGCGATTGCGCTGACGTTAACGTTGCGGACGGTCAGCATCCTCATTGGCGGACTGTTCGCCGGAGCTGGTCGAACCCACGGGTTCCTGACGGGGTGGATTACGGGACTTGTCTGCGGCGGTCTCTTGCTCGGCGTCGATCTGATGGGCGGGCATAAGCCGACAACGCTGGACTGGGGTGCCACCGTCGGACTGGCCGTGATTGCCGCGATGGCGAGCGTCGTCGGGAGCCGGATTTGGCCGCCGGTCGTGGACATTCCCGTGCCGGTGACCAATCCACGCGGGAGTTCGTTAGCCCGCTTGGCGACTCAAGATGACGATGAGCAAAAGGTCCGCCCGACCGCGTGGTTTCGACTGTGTCTTACCGTTGCCATCGGCGTCGTGGGGATCGCACTTGCGGAATCGTTGCGGGTGGGGGTCAAGAAAACGTCCGGCGGGGCGCTCAACCTGGGCACGCCACTGCAAGGGCCGTACATCGACTTTGCGTTCGCTACGTTCGGGCTAGTATTGGCCGGGACCGTTGCCGGTGGAAATACGGGTGCGGGATTCCGCCACGGTGTCTTCTTTGGCATTGGCACGGGGTTGCTGACCACGATACTCCTGGCGAGCGGTAACACGTCCGTTCTACCACCGATTGAAGGACTGCTCGGGACATTCGGCATCGCGGCTGACTCCGCACGGACAAGCAGTGGGTTACTGACGGTGTTCGCCACGGTCTTCACGATTTGCGTTTTGGCGTCGTTGTTCGGCTCAATTCTGTTGCCAACGGTGGCGCCAAAGTGGCGTCGTAGTCGGCTGATGGAGCAAGCGTAAGTTTCAACATGTCCGGCGTAGGTCGATCTGTCGGCATTCCCCCAGGCGAATTTCTTCGTCGCCCATCATCCATACTCGGCTCCCCAGACCAACCACGGGGCCATCGTCGTTGCTGGTCCAATCGGTTTCCAAGCCCGTTGCGAAGACGCCGTCCGCCTCTGCGGAACCGGGGTAGATCAACGGTAACACCACCGCGATTTCTTCGCCCGTGTGGTACCGAAGGTGCGCCGGGCGGAAGGCCGCGTCGAGAATCCCGACGACCGGGGTCAACCGAACGGACTGTATCTCTTCAAAGGCAATCCAGACGTATTCACTGCCGACGAACGCCTCCAACACCGACCCGAAGCGGTCGTCAATGTCCCGCAGTCCTTCAAACTCCCGGCCGTCCACGTGCCCGCTCAGCTCCGGTGATTGCTGATCGGCCCGATCCACCCACCCTGTTGCGACAAGTCCGTCACCATTTTGCACGGTCCGAAAGGCCCGCCAACGCAGCCGGAAATGGGGCGGCGGATCGGCCTGCATCACGGTTCGCTTGCCACGCATTCGCCGGTGTTGGGCTTTCACAATCTGCATAAACTGCCGCCGCGACGCCTGCCACGCCCGGTCGTCGGATTCGATGGCGAAGAGTTGTTCACGGGCGTCGTACAGTTGCCCCGCGAGAGTGAGCAGCTCAAACAGCATCAGTTGCGCCGCCGCGGTCGGTTCCCGCAGCAAAACGGATTGTTGCAACTCAATTGCCTCCGCCAATCGGCCGTCACGGAGCGCATCTTGTGTTGTCATGGCACGCAAGTTCGTGGAGATAGGGGCGAGGGAGCAATCAGAATTGTATCGGTATCCAGCGGGCAACGACGCGGGTCATCGGTACAACTGAATTCTCTGGTTGTCGAAGCTAAGAATGTTCACTGCAGAGGACACAGCCGCGAAAGCAGCAGAGAGCAGAGGATCACGAAAGTACGAAAGCACGAAATCGGAACTGATATGCTTATTTCGCGCTTTCGTACTTTCGCGTATTCGTGATGGTCTTGATTTGCGACTCCGCCGCGCTGCGTCTCTGCGGTGAATACGCTTTTCTGACGCCAACTGAATTGGGTTGTAAACACTAACTTCACGATCACGCATCATGACACTTGCGATCCGGGATTCGCCCACGCCCGATTCAATGCTGGCACGCTGGGATACCCGGTGGAAGCTTGCGGCGATCTGCGTCTGGATTGTCGGGGCGGTCAGTCTGCAATCATTGCCGGGTGCGGTCGTCGCGTTGGGTGTGGCGTTGATCTTCGCGGCCCTGGGGCGGCTCTCGGCGAACGGGGTTGTGGGGCGGTTGCTATTGCTGATGTCCACGGTGTTGCCGTTGCTGATTGTCGTGCCGCTGGTGCAACGGGACGCGGGGACGGTTTGGCACGTCGGCCCGGTGCGGGTTTCGGAGGCGGGTTTCGTCAACGCACTCGTGATGATGCTGCGGATCCTGGCGGTTGGCATGTTTGCCTTGGTGCTGACGCGCACCGCACCGCTCAGCCGCACACTAACGGCCGCCCATTCTCTGCGCGTGCCGGGCGTGCTGGTCCAGATCACGCAATTGGCTTACCGCTACACGTTTTTGCTTTCCGCCGAAGTGCGGCGGATGCGGATCGCGCTGCGGGCCAGGGGGTTTCGCATCCGCACGGATCGCCAGACGTACCGGACGTTGGGCTATTCCGTCGGCAGCCTCCTGGTGCGGAGCAGTGACCACGCCGACCGCGTTTCGGAGGCGATGCGGTGCCGCGGGTTCGACGGCACGTTCCGGGCGCTGGCCGACTTCCGCACCACATCTTGGGATGTCCTCTCCTTCCTCGTGAGTGTGGGCGGTACGATAGCCCTCGTGGTGGCAGACCGGGTTTATTTTTGAGAGAACGCCTTGAGACCGAATGAACCCGCGACCCCGGATGTCATGCTTCGCGTTTGCAACCTGTCGCACACCTACGCCGACGGCCGCCCGGCACTCCGTGACCTGAACTTCACCTTAAACGCCGGGGAACGACTTGCGTTGGTCGGGCCGAACGGGGCGGGGAAGACGACGCTGTTTCTGCGGCTGTGCGGCGTGCTGGCCGGCAAACCCGGCCACGCCACCGTCGGCGAACTGGACCCCGCGAACCCGGAGCATCGCAAGAAATTACCCAGCCAAGTCGGGGTGGTGTTTCAAAACCCGGACGATCAACTTTTCGCCGCCACGTTGTTGGAAGATGTCGCGTTCGGCCCGCTCAACCTGGGCGCCATCCCGACCGCTGCGAAGGAAATCGCGGAAACGGCCCTGAAGCAAGTCGGGTTAATCGACGCCGGCGACCGCACGCCCCACAAGCTGTCCGGCGGCGAAAAACGCCGCGCCGCAATCGCCGGGGTGTTGGCAATGAAACCCAATCTGTTGCTGCTCGATGAACCGTCGATGTTCCTCGACCCACGCGGTCGCCGGGAATTGATTCGGCTGTTGAACGAACTGCCTTGCACCCTGTTAATCGCCACCCACGACCTTGAACTCGTGCGCGAAACGTGCCCCCGCGTCATCGTGCTAGACGGCGGCGAACTCGTCATCGACGGCCCCACCGCCGACGTGTTCGCCCACGTCGAGTTAATGGAACGCCATGGGTTGGAAGTGTTGGCGAGATGACACCGCCGGTTCTTGTAGGTCGTGGTCGAGGCTTTG
>JAYSXU010000928.1:0-2392 GCA_043716965.1 Fimbriiglobus sp. | reverse complement strand
CGTCTTTGAGGAAGTTGACAATCTGGCTGAGAAGTTGTTTGTGTTCCGTGAAGTCTTTTTGCAAGAGACCAAAGTCACCGCGATCCAGTTCCGTCCAGAAACAATTGCCCCGAAGGTGTTCCAGCCACCGCGCCCGGAGATAATCCCACCAGTGTTGCCGGACCCAATTCCGAACCGCCAGTTCCCCCAAGTCGTACCCGACTTTTTCACTTTCGAGCCACTTAAAGCGGTCCGTCTCCCGCTCGCACTCGACGTGAACGCTTCGCCGGTCTACCACGACACAGCACGGATTGTGTTCATAACAGTTGAATTGGGGCGATTCCATCTGTTCTGCACCTGAGCAAGTCATGGTGGGAGACATTTGCGTACCGTACAGGTTCCGCAAGTAGTCCATTCTAGCTCACAAGATTCCCAAATAGCAAGTGTCATTCACGCCAAATCTGAACTTGCCGTTGCAACGTGCGACGCAACTTGCTGTCAGTTGCAAAACGCGGCGAAACCTGAATTCCTGTCATTCGACGCGACGTGCGAATTATTGACTGGCTTGAACCGTTTGCCGGGTTTGATTCCGCACAATCAATCGGCGTGCGACCACGAGTAATTGTTCATCCTCGACATCCCATATCGCCCCGTCACCATCAGAGCCAGTTGCTTGGACCAAGTTGCCAATTAGCTGCCCCATTCGCCAATCCGGGAACAGCGTCCGCAACTCGGCGATGGCACCAAGGAGTTCATCATGAGTTGTCGTCATGGCACGAAATCTCCCACTTTCGGATACGAACTCACAGGGATCGGTAAGTTGTCGATCACTTCAACTCGGATCAGCGACCCTGGCAATAGTATGGCAACTCGTGTCGCCCTTGTCACGCCGTTGTTGATAACGAACTCACCGTCCGAACCACGACTGACTTCTAACGGCTGCATCCCTTGTGTGGATTTTCCATGCAGGGCGATTTGCCGGTGCAACTTGAATAGGTCTGCCCCCGATCGCCGTGACCACGGCAATCGAAGCAATCGCGGATCAACATCTAGGAAGACCCGTGGGTTAATTCGATCAGATTACCAGAACTTCGGCCTCTGGAAACGCACTTGCCTGCGTTCGCCACTCTCGTTGCAGCATCGCAAATAGATACTCACTGCCCCAGGCGCCTTTGAACCAGACGTGCTCGATGAAGTGGCCCTCTTGCCGGAAACCAAGTCGGTGGAAGAGGCGGCTGGCAGCGGGGTTGTCGGCGTCGGTCGTGGCGGACGCTCGGTGCTTGTGGAGTGTTCCGAACACGTACCCTAGCACGGCTCCCAACGCCTCCGCCGCGTATCCTTGTCCCTGATGGGACGGTGCCAGCGTGATTCCCAACTCGACCTGTTGCGGTTCGTCAACCCGGAAGTGGATGCCGCAATCACCGATGACCGCCCCGTTCGCGTGCGGCACGATCGCAAGTTGTAACCAAGTGCCGGGCGTGTGCGGCACGACGGACGCTTGGCTCTCAATGAGGCGAACCGCATCCGCCAATTCAAACGACTCCCACGACTGGAACCGTGCCACCTCCGGCAGCGACCGATATCCCACAGCGGCAGCCGCATCCTCCGGGCGAAGCCGCCGGAGACACAACCGCGACGACGGTAACTCGAACGGATCGGGCATCGGGTGCGCTCCAACGACTTGTAACAGTCGCTACTTATAGACCAACACCGTTTTCATTTCGCCAGTGCGGTGGAATTACCTCACAGCATCGACGGGCTTGGGTCGTCGAACTCCGTGTTCTTGACGAACTGGCGGAATGTTTTTGGCGTCTGCAGCAACTCGGATGGCGCGAGAGTCAAGAGAGTCATGATGTCCGCTTGGGTACGCTCCGGTAACTGCTCAAGGACGGGTTCCACCATCGCGTCCCGCTTTTCAGACGTAAGCCCCTCGAATCGAGAATCAATGACTCGAACACGGATCGACGCCGCGTTATAGCGGTAGGCATCTGCGAGTTCAAACCCCACACTAAGAAGGACGCTTTCAACGTGACGTGTCTCCTCGGTACGCATGGTTTCCCAACGCAGGGCAGTTGCATTCGTCATGTCAGTTGACCCTCCACCCAATCGTAAATGGCTTTCGCCGTTTTCAGGAAGGCTGTGGTCTCACCCGAGTCCCGCCGACCCGTTTCGTATCGCAGTTCAGTTGTCCAATAAAAACGTCGCATCCGTTTGGTTAACTCTAATGGGAGTTCGATACCCAGTTCTCGCAGTTTGCCAAGCAGCACATCTTGTTGGTGCATACTGGCCCCGGTCGTTATCCGCTTCAACGTGTCTTGTTTTTCAGAATCGGTAGTCCGATGTAGGATGAGTGCTTTCAAAGAGCACTCAACTGTGTAACCGCCAATGTATTGTGCATCCAGTGTTAAACCTA
>JAYSXU010000927.1:0-7057 GCA_043716965.1 Fimbriiglobus sp. | reverse complement strand
TGTTCAAATCGCGGATGACCTCGAAAATCTGGACGACAATTTGCGGCGCCAACCCGAGGGAGGGTTCGTCGAGCAACAACAGGGTGGGTCGCGCCATCAAAGCCCGCGCGATGGCGAGCATTTGCTGCTGACCCCCGGAGAGCAGGCCGCCCGATTGGTGCTTGCGTTCCCGGAGGATCGGGAACAGGGTGAAGGCCTTTTCGAGGTCGTCCGCCACGCCGTTGGCGTCGGATCGGGTGAAGGCGCCCATCTGTAAGTTTTCCAGCACCGTTAGTCGCGGGAAGATTTTGCGGCCTTCCGGGGATTGGGCCAACCCGAGCCGCACAATCTCGTGCGCGGGACGCCGGGTGATGTCCTGGCCATTAAATTTGATGCTACCACCACGAGCTTTCACGATCCCAGACAGCGTCATCAGGGTTGTCGTTTTGCCGGCGCCGTTGGCACCAATCATCGCGACGATTTCACCGGGGTTCACAGTGATGGAAATCTCTTGGAGCACGTTGATCGGTCCGTACCCGGCTTGAAGGTTTTCGACCGCGAGCAAGGGGGTCATCAGCTCACCTCTTCCTTGCCCAAGTAGGCTTCGATCACTTTGGGGTTTCGGCTCACTTCGCCGGGACTACCTTCGGCGATTTTCACGCCGTAATCCAGCACCGCCACGCGGTCGGAGATACCCATCACGAGATTCATATGGTGTTCGATGAGCAGCACGGTCATGCCCCGGTCGCGGATTTTTTTGATGAGGTCCATTAGCCCGACTGTTTCACTAGGGTTCATCCCGGCGGCGGGTTCGTCTAGTAACAACAACTTCGGTTGGGTTGCGAGTGCGCGGGCGATTTCGAGCCGACGTTGATCGCCATACGGCAGGTTTTTCGCAAGCTGTCCAGACTTACCCGTGAGGCCGACGAACTTGAGTAGCTCGATTGATTTTTTCTCCGCCTCTTCTTCTTCGCGTCGCAGTCCCGGAAACCGTAACGCCATTGCAAACACGTTGCGACTGAGGGTCCGGTCCAACCCGATTAACACGTTTTCGAGGACAGTCATGTTCTGGAACAGGCGGATGTTTTGAAACGTCCGGGCAATGCCACAGGCCGCGATGATGTCCGGCGTTCGCCGCGACCGGGACCAGATGACGAACGCCCCGAGCATTCCAACAACAAGCCCACCCAGCCCGGCGTACAACATCGTACTCAGCAGCTTGGTACGAGCGGCTGCTGCACCGATCAGCTTTGCCAATGCCTTCTTCGCCGCCTCTTCGCTATCGTAACTGCCCAGCGGAAACGCACCACTCGCGTCTTGGACGCCAAACGCACCCATTGGTTCTCGCGTTAAAATTGGCTCTCCAGCTAGCAAACTTTCGCGGAGTTTTTGGGCCTCGTCGCGGGTGGCGACTTTCCCGAGTGGTGTGCCGTTCAAGGACGACACTTCGTACTGTGCCCCGTCCGAAACCGGCGCGATGCCCGGTAACCCTTGGAAGTAATCCGTCGCGGCCGTGAACGCGGTGCCGATCTCAAACTTGGCGTCCTTCGCGGCGAACGGTTTCTTGATCGACGCCTTCCACAGTTGCTCGACGCCCGCTGCCGCGAACACGGCCAGCAGTGCGACGACCAAGCCGGTCAATACGAATTGGCCAATCACCCCGCCTGTCATGGGCTTGGTTTGCGTTTCGCCACCAAACAACACCTCGCCGGAGGTGGGTGCGTAGATGCCGGTGATAACGTTGAATACGGTCGTCTTCCCCGCCCCGTTCGGCCCGATCACGGAAAAGATTTGGCCTTCTTCCACGGTCAAATTCAGCTCACTAACAGCGGTGATGCCGCCGAACTTCATGCTGACGTTGTCGATTTTCAGCACACTCACGATTGGCCCCCGTTCTTCGATCCCTTCTTGGAACCCCGCTGGGAACCCCGGAGATTATTGACTTCTTGGGTGTTGTTGCCCATCGTGATCGGGTTAATGGTTTCCGTTACGAGTTCATCCGGGTGCAGTTCGTGCTTCACCCGTGTGGACGGAATCAACCCTTCGGGTCGAAACCGCATCATCAAGATCAACGCCAAACCGAACACGATCAACCGCCAGCCGGTGAACGTCAGGTAAATTTTCGATTGCTCGGACGGGAACGTTTGCTGAATCAAGCTGTCCAAAATCGGGCTGAGGATGTTGTCGAACCCGACTAACAAGAACACCCCGAGCAACACCCCGGCACGGCTTCCCAGCCCGCCGAGGATCAAGCAGCAGATCATGAAGATCGAGCGGTTGAAGCTGTAGGCATCGGGTGATGCGGTGCTGGTGAGTCGGGTGGCGTACAGCACCCCGGCCAGACCCGCGAGTCCGGAACCCAGTGCGAACGCGGCGAGTTTCAGTTTCGCCGGGTTTAGCCCCATGCAGTTCGCGGCGAGTTCATCTTCCCGAAGTGCAACCCACGCGCGGCCGAGTCGGGAGCGTTCAATGTTCCGCAGCATCAGGGCGACGACGATCAAGAACGCCAGCGTGAGGTAGTAAAACGGCTTGTAGTCCGAAACCCAGTCAATCCCCAGCGTCTCCCCACCGGGTGGCGGTGGTAACGGACTGAGGCCGCGAGTCCCGGCGGTGATCTCTTCCAAGTTCCGCAGGGCGTACCGCATCACCTCGCCGAAGCCTAGCGTCACGAGCGCAAGGTAATCGCCCCGCAATCTTAACGTCGGTGCCCCGAGCAGTAACCCGGCGAGCGCCGCGACCAACGTGCCGACGATCACAGTCACAAAGAAGTTGGCACCGAACGGGTACGACGCCACGGTCATGATCCCCGCGACATACGCGCCGATCGCAAAGAACGCGGCAATGCCCAGGTGCAGCAAGCCGGTGTACCCGACGACGACGTTCAGGCCCAACGCCAGGATGGCGAAGATGAACACCGTCGGCAGTTGGTCGCCGAGGGACCGCTTCGTGACGGCGAAAAATCCAGATTCAAAGATCGGGAACAACGGGTAGAGAAGCAACATGCCGAAGACGGCGGCTTCCCAACTCAGACCCCATTTTTTTGCAGTGCTGTTGGGCATTATCACACCTTCTCTCGGGTGCGGCTGCCAAGCAGCCCGGACGGGCGGAAAACCAGGATCACGATGAGGATGGCAAACACCAACGCATTCGTCCAGCGTTCGCCGATGTACGCACTGCCGAGCGAGTTCACCAAGCCGATAATCAACCCGCCCAGTACCGCACCGGGAATGTTCCCGATGCCGCCGAGGACCGCAGCAGTAAATGCATACAGCCCGTTCTGGAAGCCGATTTGGTAGCTGATGGTGTTGATGGAGAGTCCGTAAACGACACTGGCCGCACCCGCCAAACTGCCACCGATGCCGAACGTTGCCGCGATGACCCGTTCGGTGTTGATGCCCATGAGTTGGGCGGCAACCGGGTTCTGGGCGGTGGCCCGCATCGCTTTGCCTAGCGGGGTGAACTTCACGAAGATCGTCAAAGCGATCATGAGCGGCACGGTCGTGCCGATTATCATCGCGTCCTTCAGCGTGAACCGTAAACCCATGTCATCGGGGAACAGGTTCTTTTCGGGCACGAGGTTCGGGAAGTTCACGTCTTGTGAACCGCCCCAAAACAGGCCGATGTTCATGAAGATGAACCCCACGCCAATCGCCGAGACGAGCGGCGCGAGTTTCGGTGCCGTCCGCAGCGGTTTGTAAATGACGCGGTCCACGCTCATGTTCAAGATGGCGCAGAAGATCGGACAGGCGATGAAGCAGACCACCAGTGCCAGAATGATCTTCCACGACTCCGCGCTGGCATCGGTCAAGTTGAATAGACCTAGGATCGTCAGGGCCAGAAACGTCCCGAGCATGAACAGGTCGCCGTGCGCGAAGTTGATGAGTTCGACGATGCCGTAGACCATCGTGTAGCCCAACGCAATCAACGCGAACAGCGACCCTTTCGTCAGCCCGAGGATGACATACTGCAACAGCGTTTGCACTGCCGACAGTTCCGCGTCAGCGAATAACATAATGGTTTCCGTGGGGACTGAGTTACTTCTGTTCCGTGGACTGCGGTAACTTCAGCGGCTTGATGAACTGGAAATCGCCGACTTTCTTTTCTTCGCCATCGACCACTTTCTTGACGACTATCACTTTGTTTCCGCTCATGGTTTGGTTCGTCGTGTCACCATTTTCATCGAAGGACCAACGACCCGTGGCCCCGTCGAAGTTCCGCAGTCCGAGACCCGCGCTACGGATCGCTTCGCGGTCTTTCTTGCCGGCTTTGCGAATCGACTCCAGCACCGCGAGTCCGCATTCGTAGCCGTAAGTTGCGTAAGCGTCTTTGGGTGCCATGCCGTAAGCTTTCGTGTACTTTTCGACGAACTCCAAACCCTTGCCTTCGGTCAACGCATCAATCGGCAACCCGCCGAACGTGGCGTAGAACGTCACTTTTTCAAAGGTGTCCAGCCCGGCGGAGTCGATCATTGCTTTCTCGAAACACCCGTCTGGTGCCATCATCGGGCAGGTCATCCCGACTTTCACGAGGTCTTTCAGAAGTTGTCCGGCCTTCGTTTGCGTCGTGCCGCCGAAGTAAATCAGGTCGGGGTTCATCGCTTTAATGCTGGTCATCAGTGGAGTGAATTCTTGGGCTTTCGAGTCGATACTTTGTTGCCCAAGTACCGTGATGCCAAGCTTGTCGCAGGTCACCCGAAACAGGTCGGCGATGCCTTTACCATAGACTTCGTTGTCATCGAGAATGTAAACCTTCTTCATCCCCATGTCCTGCGTCCAGCGTGCGGATAGCCCGGCTTGCAGGTCGTCCGTCGGCACGACGCGGGTGTAGTTCACCTTGCCGGTCGGGCGGTAACAATTGGGTTCGTGCCGTTCCCCTTCACCCGGTTTGGTCAGCGACGGTGACGTGTTGGCCGGTGAGATCATGAACATGTTGACGCGGTTCAGGATTGGCATCGAGACTTTGGCGGCTCCCGAGTTGTACGTGCCGATGTAGGCCATCACGTCGGGGTCCATGCGGGCTTGGTTGGCGTTGGCAATTTCTTGCTCGATCGTCCATTGCCCTTCGGCGGCGGTGGCGTCGTCGAGGTCGAGGTATTCGATCCGGAATGCTTTCGACTGCTTCGTAACGGGGTCAATCACTTCGACTTTTTTGCCGGCATCGTTGATGGCGAGTTTGATGCCGTTCACGATGGTGTCGGTCTGGCCGCGTGCGCTGCCGGAGCGGGGTAAGCTGGACACGATCTTGATCAGATCCGGGTCGCCGAAGGAGTCCTGGCGGCCCCCGAGGAAGCCGATCGCCACGAACGCCAGCAGCAGGATCAACGGGATAGTGATCCGGAATGGCATGGGGTGCCCACCAGTGAAGGTTTGGAGAGGGTTGGCGAGATGTTACGCGCACAACGGGGCAGCGTCAACGCATTACCCTGGAGAATCAATCACAAACGTGACCGGGCCGTCGTTCACCAACTCCACTTGCATGTCTGCGCCGAACCGACCGGCTGCAACCGGAATACCGAACATTCGCAGCGATTTTTGGAACGAAACATAGAGCGGTTCCGCCTGTTCGGGTCGCGCCGCCGCGAGGAAACTCGGTCGCCGTCCCTTAGTACAATCCGCGTGTAACGTGAAATTACTGACTACCAACACGCTCCCCGAAACATCCTGCACCGAGAGGTTCATCTTTCCGTCGGCATCCTCAAACGCCCGCAAATTGGCCACCTTTTCCGCAAGCCAGTCGGAGTCTTTCGGCGTGTCCCCAGTCGCAATCCCCAACAGTACAAGCCAGCCACGTGCAATCTCGCCGACCACTTCACCATCGACAACAACCCGTGCCGACGAAACCCGTTGCAAAACCACGCGCATGGCACACCACGAATAACACGAATCGAACGAATGAAATCCAGATCGGCATAATATAGTGTGGTTTCGAGATGTACGCTCCCAGAGCACAACATGCCAAAATGATTGATTCGTTCGATTCGTGTTATTCGTGGTAACGCTAATGTCTGCCGTTCCCCGTTCCCGTCTTTTGTTTCTCACCGGCAAGCTAGCGGAGCCATCGTTGCGCCGATTGCTCGATGACTTGGCAACAAAAGCGGGGTTCGATTTTGACGTGATCGTGATGCCGATTACGGTTGCGGCGCTCATGACCACCGAATGGATTGCCCGACGGCTTGTGATGCCAGCGAATATCGACAAAGTGATTCTGCCCGGATTGGTGCGGGGTTCACTGGATGAGCTAACGAAAATCGCAAATGTACCAGTCGAATTGGGTCCGAAGGATTTACGCGACCTCCCGGAGTTCTTCGGCAAACGCCGTGAAGCCATCGTAGGGTATGGGGCCTACGACATCGAGATTCTCGCGGAAATCAATCACGCACCACAACTTTCACTCGACCAAATCTTGACCATCGCCCAACGTCACCGCAGCAATAACGCCGACATCATCGACTTGGGTTGTGACCCCGGAAGCACGTGGCACGGCGTCGGCGATGCTGTCCGCGCGCTCAAAGAACACGGCTTTCGCGTTTCAGTGGATTCGTTCAATCCGATTGAAGTGGAAGCGGCGTTCGCAGCAGGTGCGGACTTGGTGCTGAGTGTGAATAGCACGAACGTCGAACACGCGAGAAGGTGGCACGGGCAGTTTCCCAACGTGGAAGTCGTGGCGATTCCGGACACACCAAGCGACCTCGATAGCCTGGATGCAACCGTGCAAAAACTGGCAGCGTGGGGCGTAAAGTTTCGGCTCGATCCGATCCTGGAGCCGATCGGCTTCGGCTTTGCAACATCGTTGGGGCGGTACATCGAAGTGCGGAAACGGTACCCCGATACTGCCATGATGATGGGCATTGGCAACCTGACCGAGTTAACCGATGTCGATTCGGCGGGGATCAACGTGATGCTCGCGGGGTTTTGCCAGGAACTCGGCATTCGGAGTGTGCTGACAACGGAGGTCATCAACTGGGCGCGGTCATCGGTCCGCGAATTCGACTTGGCCCGCCGGCTTGTGTACCACGCCGTGAAAAACGGCGTGTTGCCCAAACATCTCGAACCCGGTCTCGTGATGCTGCGAGACCGCA
>JAYSXU010000926.1:0-7063 GCA_043716965.1 Fimbriiglobus sp. | reverse complement strand
CCATCAACCAAACCAGCAATCGAACCGGCTGCAACAGCATGAGCGAACCCCCGTGTAGTGCAGCTATCTTAAATCATTACGGCTTGTTTGGCTTTTTCGGTAGGTCATGCCGCACGCCGATGTAGCTGGGGAAGCGCGGGATGCCGCCGTCGGTGAGTTCCTGATAGCGGAAGGTGATCGTCTCGCCGATGGCGGGTGGGGTCTTGCGTTCGGCGTCACTGAGGCCGGTTCCGACGGAGAATTGCTTGCCGTCGGGCAGTTGACACGCCAACGCCCCGACGCGGCCTTTGTGCTTGCCTTTACCGGGTTCGTGGCCGATCACGACGGCTTCGGCGTCGTGGAAACTCTTCACTTTTAATAGCGTACTGGATCGCCCCGTTTCGTACTGGGAGCCGGGTTTGCGCAGCATCAACCCCTCGCCACCCAGGGCTTCGACTCGTGTGAGTTCGTCCCGCAAGTGGGTAACGCTTTGGCAAATTTGCTGATCGTGAATGATGGCAAACTTGGCGTTCCAAACCGCAATGCTGCCCGTCAAGAATTGCAGCCGCGCTTCAAACGGCCCGCCGTGGGCGGGGGCATCGAAAATCAGGAACTTCAGTTCCTTCCAAATCTCCGGTTTGTCCTGCCGCTTCACGATGCCAACGATGCGTTGAAACGCTTTGCGAGCCAGCCACAGTTCGCCATCAAGAACCACGTTCGGCAACCCGGCGGTGAACCAATCCGGGGCGTGAAACAAGTTGCCAGCACGGGAGAGAAATTGCTTGCCGTCCCAGTACGCCCGCACGCCGTCCAGCTTCTCGCTCATCCACCAACCCGTCACGTCCGTGGCGTTGTCCCAGCTTTCCGCCAGCAGCACCGGCGGCCCCGACGTGCCTTCGCCATCATCCTTCACCGGCTTAGCGGGCAGCGCCGACCCAATGCGCGTTTGCTCCGCGTCATCACCGCGATACTTCCGCAAGTGCTTGCAAGTTCGCCGTTCAATCGCCAACGACTGATTCCGCCACGCCGGGCAACTGCACGAGTACACGCCGCCCGTGTTCTTGATGACGTAAGGCTTCGCACCGGAACCCTGAATCTCTGCCGTGGCGCCGTCGTCCAAATCCGGCACGGGATGCTCCTGAATTGCGGTCAGAACTATTAGTCGTTTATCACAAACCCATCACGCGGCAGCATCATCCGGCCCCAAGTTTCCTGCGACACACCCTTGGCGATGGAGCGGACGCTGCCGTCCAGCATGGCGATCGGCATTACGGTGTGGCCGGTCTGCGCACGCCAGTTGTCGCAGCAATCGGCGGAGCGTTGGCAAATCTTGTTGGTGTTCGGAAGCGGGAGCGGTTTGAGTTGAAACCCCAGCGTGTTCGGCATCCCGTTCACTCGCGTGAACTTCCCGATTGGGTATTCGTCGCCGTAGACAAACGTGACGCGGTTCAGCCCCGCCGTCAGCCCGAAGTTGTGCTGGTTCGCCGAGTAGAGTGCGTAGCGGCCAATGCGATCGCACACGGAGTACGACTCCGCAAACAAGATCGTGTTCGACGTGCCGTCCGTGATCTGGGTGAACGGTTGCGGCGCGGCGTAGAACCCCAAATTGGACGGACTCCAATCGGGGCCACACGTCGTCAAACCCGTGCCCGTGCTGTTGCCCCACGCATTCCAATTCGCCACGTAGTTCGTCAGCCCCCACCCGGCAAGGCGGCTGTCCACAGTCCGCGACGGATCGACACTACATTGCAAAATCGGGAACACGGCCGACTTGGCTTCCGGCAGCCAGATGCCGTGCGGCGTTGTGGTGCCGGGTGTTCCCGGCGTGCCCCCGGTCGAGTTCGTCACCTCGTAGGTGTATTCAACGCCATTCTTGATGATCGTGATCGTGTGCGTGTCGCCTGGGGTACCAGGCGTTCCTGGCGTGCCACCCGTTGTCACGCTGGTGTTGGAACCGCTCGCGGCGATGTCTGCGGCAATCAAATTGGCGAGCGGTTGCTGCTCGACATACGGCAACAGATGCACGAACCAGCCGCCGAACGCGGAGCGGACCCCGGCGTAATTCGCGGTGCTGCCTTTTCGGGACGGGTAGACGCCGAAGTAGCTGGGCATCGTGGAATTGGTGTCGTGGAAATGGTGCGTGGCGAGTGCCAACTGTTTCAGGTTGTTCTGGCAACGCACCCGTGCCGCCGCCTCGCGGACTTTCTGAACGGCAGGCAACAACAAGCCAATCAACACGGCGATGATCGCAATCACCACCAACACTTCAATCAGCGTAAACGCACGCTTTGGGTGCGTACTTCTCGCGTTCATGCGCGAACCTCCTGAGTAGGACGACGATGCGAAGTGACAAATTCAGCGAGTTCAGGCGATCAAACCGTTTCAATCCGATCGCCATTCATGAGCCACTTTTAATCTTTCCACCAACCGATGTCAATTCGCTAACAGCCAGAATTATGCGAATCGGTGTCACTCGATTCTCACGGTATCAGTCGCAACCCCACCCCTAACCCACTTGCTCCCCTCTCTCACGTCGGAGAGCAATATTGTTAGGCACGGGATCTGAGTAGCTTGAGGAGGCTGCTAGTGTGTCGCGTTCCGCGCCGAAGGTCGAGGCGAGTGGGGAGTCCGTACTCCGATTGCTGCGGCGCAAGCCGATTCGCAAGGGTCTGGGTGGCGGTGGCAGACCAGTCCGCTGGACGGTAGGGCTGTTTTTCGGCGGATAACCCGAGCCGTAAATCGCCGGCCCGGTCTCGAAAGCGGATGGCGACGGCGGTGGTCCGCCACGCCCCAAGGTCCATTTTCCGCATCTACTCATCCAATCCCCAACCGAGACACGGAAGGCTTCACCAGTCTCACCCCAACGCCACACGGCAATCGGTGAGACGAGCAGTATTGCATCGGGTTTGGGGTGGGGTGGATTAGGACATTCAACCCCTTAAAGAACCTGTTCACGCCCAACCCGTCTGTTGTCGCGTCCGACTGACGTGGTTAAAGTCCTGTCTTTGTATCCTGTTCGTCCTGTCCAAATTCTTGAGAAGTTGTCAGGATGAACACAGCGTGCCGCTTGAACTTGAATCAATTTTCTAACAGCGTCCGTCGTTCGTTCAAGCTGCATCGTCGAATTGGTGGAACCTGAACACGGTCCGCACCTTCTCCATGCGGTTCCACCGGCACTGCGGCGGAAACTGTTGCCTCGGGATTGGCCGTTTCCGTGTTCCGCACGCCCGGCCAACGCCGAATCAGGAAACAGAGTCATTGGCGCAACGGTCGGTGGTAAACCTTCGACTGTGCCGTCATGAGGGCAAGGACTGCCAAGAGGGCGTCTGGCCCGGCGATGCAAGACCGATCGACACTCGCACGACGCGGGCTGAAAATCGACTCGCCATCGTCGCCCCACCTTACCAGAACACAAGTAGGAGCAGCCCGATCATGTTCGGCTTTCCCCGGCACAATAAGACCACCGACGCCGCCCATCGCCCTCAGGCGATGTTGCGGTTGGAAAAACTGGAAGAGCGCGATGTCCCGGCGACAATCGCGGTCGCCGACACCTACAGCACAGGTCTGGGACGTGTGCTGACCGTGGACGTGACGACAGGCTTGCTAGCCAACGACTTCAGTACCACCCTCCCCGGTGCGGTACTGACGGCGCAGTTGATCGCCGGGCCGACGTACCAAAACTCGCTCACGCCGTTACCGGCCGGATCGTTGCGGGTGAACCCGAACGGGTCGTTCACGTTCATCGCGCCCACCAACGTGCCGTTCAACTCCGGCCCGGTGATCTTCACGTACCAAGCGACCAACCCGTCCAACGGGGAAGTCGGCTTCGCCCAAGTGACGATCAACTTGCTCGGCCAAAACGTGAAACTCATCGCAACGGGTGCGGACGCGGGTGGCGGCCCCCATGTTAGGGTGTACGAAGCGGGCACGTCGATTTTGAAGTTCAACTTCTTCCCCTACGAACCCACGTTCACGGGCGGCGTTCGCGTCGCCGTCGGCGATGTCAACGGCGACGGCGTCGATGACATTATCACCGTCCCCGAAGCGGGTGGTTCGGCTCGCGTCCGCGCTTACGACGGGATTGACGGGGCAACGATCCTTGACACGATTGTGTTCGGCACCGATTTCCGGGGTGGCGGGTATGTCGCTGTCGGCGACTTCAACGGGGACGGCCGCAAGGACATTATCGTCGGCGCTGGTGAAGGTGGCGCGGCCCGTGTGGTCGTGCTGACCCTGAACCCGACCCTCACCACGATCGCCGATTTCTTCGCTTACGATGAGAACGTGCGAGCCGGTGTCCGCGTCGCGGCGGGTGACTTGAACCGCGTCGGCCGGGACTTCCTGATTACCGCGCCGGGCGCTGGCGGCGGCCCACAAATTAACGTTTACGACGGCCAGAAAGTGATCCGGCGGCCGATCGCTACTCCGAACTACTCGTTCTTTGCTGGTGATTCCTCGAACCGCGACGGGGTCTTCATCTCAACGGGCAACTTGCGGGGTGACGGCAAGTTCGACATCATCGCGGGCACGGGTGCGGGTGCTGCGATCGTCCGGGTGTTCGACGGCCGCACCGCCGGACTCGTCCGGGAAATTGCGATCCCCGTTGACCAAACCCCAACTGGCAGCGGCACGCCGAGCGGTCCGGGCACGTTCAACTTCCAAACCCCGGCGAACGGCTCGTTATTGGCTCCGTCCCAAGCCCCGACCGCTCTTGTCAACGCCGTTTCTGGCACCGGGACGGGCGGCATCGCTCAGGGTGGCGTCCGCGTGGCGGCGGTCGATTATAACAACGACGGGTTGGACGACATCATCACCGGGAGCGGCCCCGGCAACAGTCCGCGTGTTCGCGTCATCAACACTCGGGACCAAACCGAGATTATCAACATCGTGCCTTATTCCAACACGTTCCTTGGCGGCGTGAACGTCGCGGCGAGCTGAACCGGGTGAATGAGTTGTCCCAACCCCGAACCCTGCCCTTTGGCAGGGTTCGGGCGTTTGCCACCGATACATCGTTAGAGACGCTGGTTGTTCGCGGCTGATTTGCTAAGCTGTTGTCGTTCTGGGGTGGGGCCAGCATATTGTGAACCACCCCGGCCGAACGCTTCGGGTCAGGCTTGTGGCTTGACTCACGCGAGTTGGCGATCACACTTCCTCAAATGAGTAATCCGTCGATATCCTCTCCCGCCGTCCTGACGATTCCGCCGGTCCGTCCACCCACGGAGCATCACCAATCGTTTTGGCTCTGGGTCATGTGTCTGACGGGCGTGGATTACTTCAGTACACTGGCGTATCAACCGTCGATTGCGTACAAGAGTGCGGGCTTGCTGGCGCCGTTAGCGACGGTGGTACTGGTCGCCGTCACGCTGCTTGGTGCGTACCCGGTGTACTCGTTTGTGGCCCGGTGTTCGTCCGAAGGGCAAGGGTCCATCGGGATGCTGGCAAATCTTGTCTCCGGGTGGTGGGGGAAGATCCTCGTTCTGACCTTGCTGGGGTTTGCGGCGACGGATTTCGTGATTACGAAAACGCTTTCCGCCGCCGATGCCGCGAAGCACTTGATTGAAAACCCGAACTGGCCGCTCGAAGACAGTCGGCAACAACTCTTCTTGACCCTGCTACTACTCACGATCCTCGGCACGTTCTTCCTGCGCGGCTTCCGGGAAGTGATCGGCATTGCGGTTGTGCTGACCGCCACTTACTTGTTCCTCAACACGTTAGTGGTCGGGGCGGGCTTGGTTTATCTGGCCAACCATCCGGAATTGGTTGCGACGTGGGCGGACAACGTCCGGGCAGGAAACTGGAACATGCCCCCGGCGCCGGTTGAGATTGCCGGCGGCGGCACGGTGGCGTTAATTGTCGTGGTGTTGGTGATCTTCCCGAAGCTGGCACTCGGGTTGAGCGGGTTTGAAACCGGCGTCGCCGTGATGCCGCTCATTAAAGGCGACCCCACGGACACGAAACAGTCTCCCCAAGGCCGGGTCCGGAACACACGCAAGCTGTTGCTGCTCGCCGCAGGGATTATGTCGTGCTTTTTGTTGGGTTCGTCGTTAGTTGTCAGCACACTCATCCCGCCCGAACACTTGATCTACCCGGACCCCGATAGCCCCGGCAAGTTCATCGACCCGGAGAGATGGCCCAAGAATTTGGACAAGCCGAAAGCACCCGCCTTTGAACGCGCGTTGGCTTACCTGGCGCACGACGAAGCGCCGACGAAAGGGATCGCGCCGTTTTTCGGCAGTACGTTTGGCACGATTTACGACATCAGCACGGTTGTGATTCTGTGGTTTGCCGGGGCCAGCGCGATGGCAGGGTTGTTGAACCTCGTGCCAAAGTATCTGCCCCGCTACGGGATGGCACCGGAATGGGCGAACGCGGTTCGTCCTCTCGTGGTGTTGTTGACGGGAATTAACTGTCTCGTGACCGTCATCTTTGACGCGGACGTCGATGCCCAAAGTAGTGCGTATGCGACTGGGGTTCTGGTGTTGATTACCAGTGCGTGTGTGGCGACGTTGATTGAAAAATGGCGGACAAAAGCGGGTAGCTTTGGCGGGCGGCTGTCCATCCCGTTCTTGTTCATCACCGTCGTGTTTGTCTACACGACAATTGCGATTATGTTCGAGAAGCCCGTCGGCTTAATTATCTCGATGTGCTTCATCGCCGCGATTCTGCTGGTCTCGTTCATCTCCCGCATCGCGCGGAGCGGGGAGCTACGCTTCGCAGGGTTCAAAATCAAAGACCCTCAAACGAAGTTCCTTTGGGACACGATTCGGCACCTCGAATTGACGATCCTGGTCCCGCACCGACCGGGCCGACGTGGGTTGCCCGAGAAGGAAGCGGCTGTTCGCCGTGAACACCGTATTCCGCGGGATTTGATGGTCGTGTTCGTCGAAGTCGTCGTCGATGACGCCAGTAATTTCGTCAACGAACCTGAGATTGACATTCACCAAGAAGAAGGCCGCTACGTCTTGAAAATTACGGGCGCCGCGTCGATTGCGAACACGTTGGCCGCCGTATCCTTGGAAATGGCCAAGGTGGGGCGACCGCCCGAAATCCACTTCGGCTGGACCGACCAAACGCCGTGGAGCGG
>JAYSXU010000925.1:0-7064 GCA_043716965.1 Fimbriiglobus sp. | reverse complement strand
GCATCAATTCCCTTTTCATCCGCGATGGCGATCAGGTCTTCGAGGGCCATGTTGCTGATGACCGCCGCCAGTCGCCCGCTGATTTGCGGACCCAGCACCCGCTTCGCTTGGTCCGGAGTACCCAGAGTGCGGATGAACCGATCGGCTGCCGTCGCGTCAGGGATGCGCCACGTCAGAAACGCATCCAGTGCCAACGTCTTGTCAACGGTTTTGTTCGTGGCGTCGCGGGTGAGGGATTCGACCGACGGCAAGTCAAACACCTGCAACCGGCGGTCAATCCGCAACACCGAATCCACCGGCCACGGGTACTTGACGTGCAACCCCGCATCGGTCTCACCGTCGTGAATCACAACGGGTTCGCCAAACCGCGTGACGTAGGCGTACTCGGTGTAATCCACGGTATAGAACGCGGTGCGGCCCCACACCAGGGCCGCGATAGGCAACAGAATTAGCATGAGAAATCGTTTCATGGCGATGGTCCGTTGTCTCGCGGGGCAGTGCTTTGGGGCGGGAATGCGATCGGTGGCAAGCGTGGCGTTTCCGGGTCCATCAACAACAAATGCCGCTTGCCGGGCAGGCTTTCGACATCCACGAAGATCTTGTCTCGACCGCGTAGAACCAGCGTGACCGCGTCGAGTGACAACCGGAAGTCAGTCAGCAATCGCCGCGTGGCAAGGAGTTGTTTACGGCGCTCATCGAGTTCCTTTGTCACAGTGGCGCGGTCTTGCCCGGCCTTGGTGCGTGCCTCCAATTCGGTGCTCAGTTTCGCTTCTTCATCGGACGTGAGTATCGAACGAGATTTCGCCCACGCCAGGAATGCATCGCGGGCCGCGCTCGCTTCCGCGACCTTCTGCACCGATGCGGACTCGGCTTGTCGAACCGTGCGAAACGCCTCTTCCTCCGCGCGGCGTTTGGTCCGGGTCGCATCGGCTTGGGCTTCGTTGACGAGTTTGTCCCGCCGTTGAATCGCCTCCGCCACGGCGTGGTACGACGCGACCACTTGTTGCGGCGGGTGTAAATCATGAATGGTCACGCCCTCCAGTTGCACGCCGAGACCGTCCGGTGAAACGTCGCGTAACCGTTGCCTCAACCGCGTGATGGCTTGGGATTCAAAGTCACCGCGAGTTGTGGTCAGCACATCCAGAAACGGTTGACCGGCGGCGAGTTCCCGGAAGACCGATTCCGCCGCAGAGCGGATCACGCCGTCACTATCGCGTACCCCGAACAAGAACTTTCGCGGCTCGGTCACGGTATAGCGCACGGTCGCCAACAACTCGATTAAGTTGCCATCACCCGTGATGAGTAGCGATTCGTCCGTCAGGCGTTGAATGCCTTCGGCGTGGGCGGCCGCCCAGGTCATGCTGGAATCGGACGGGGTGACTGTGACACCGGGGCGTCGCAGTTTTTGTTGGTCAATGCGGACTAGTTGCAACTGCTTGGCGCGTTCCTCCGGCACCATGCGGAAACCTACTTCGACAAGGCGAATCTCCGCAGGTCGCAACTTCGTCACGCTCTCAATCGGCCACGGATAGCGAAGATGCAAACCGGGTGCAAGATCACCATGAATCGCGCCGAACCGTTGCACCACGGCGCGTTCGGTCACGCCAATTAGCGTGACCCCGGATAGCACCCAAGCCAGCAAGCCTACCGTGAAGATCGTCATCAAAATCGGCTTGGCGTGGTCGGTGATGACATGAAGGAGTTCATCCGGGTTCAATCGTGACAACAGGGTGTCAACGTCTTGGCTGAACCCCCGTAGCCGCACGAAAGCGCGGTTCGTTGTGGTGCGTTCAAACGCCAGCAGCCGCATCGAGTTCAGCAAAACCATAAGCGAACCGAGTTGGTGGTACAGCACCCCGACGAGCGGCGACTTCTCGAACCATTCCGGCGACGTGGCGAAGACCGGCCACAGCCACCCGGTCAACACCACGCCGAACAGGTTCATCCCGAACCCGAACCAGACGATGTTTTGCCGAATGATTCGCACCGTTTGTCGCGACAGCCGCACCAACATCGGCAACGGGCGTAGCGGCTCGCCCATCATCACAACGTCACTCGCTTCCGCCGCAATCTCTGCCCCGGTGCCGATGGCGATGCCGACCGTGGCTCGTGCCAGGGCGGGCGCATCGTTGATACCGTCGCCGACAAATGCGACGTTGGTTTCGCCTAGGTACTCGGCCTTCGCCGCCGGTAATAACTCCGCACGAACAGTCGTGAGAGGCAGTTGACCGGCGATCGCATCCGCCACGCTCGTCCGATCCCCCGTCAGCAACGTGATCGGAGTAATGCCGAGTTCGCGTAACTCCGTCAGCACGCCGAACGCTTCGGGGCGCAGTCGATCTCGTGCGCCGATCGCCCCGAGGATCACGCCATTTTTTGCGATGAACAGCGATGTTTGCCCGGTGCTGTCGAGTTGATTCAGCAGTGACAACGCTTCGTCACTGAACGGAATTCCTTGTTCTTCTAACAGACGCCTTGTGCCGACCAGCAGGTTGATGCCATCGGTTGTTGTCGCGGAAATCCCGGCACCGGGATGCGCTCGAAAATCCGTCAGTGGCGTGGGGGACAAGTTGCGTAGCGTCGCGGCGGCGAGGATCACTTTGGCGATCGGGTGTTCGCTACGTTGCTCCGCGGTGGCCGCCGCTTGAAGCAATTCAGTGGGTTGCGTGACGCCAAGTGGCAACACGTCGCCGAGTTCGAGTTTGCCTTCGGTCAGGGTTCCGGTTTTGTCGAACGCAAAGCTCGTCACCGACGCGAGGCGTTCCAGCGCGGCGCCGCCTTTTATCAACACGCCGGTGCCCGCGAGCCGACCCAGTGCCGCAATTACTGCTGCCGGAGTTGCCAGCACGAGGGGACAAGGGCAGGCGACAACCAACACCGCTAGCGTGGGGTAAGTGGCCAATCGCGCCGCCGCGCTGAGCGTGAGCCGCGCGCCTTCGGGTCCGACCGGGCCGAGTTGCAACAGGATGTTGAAGCCGAACGTCAGCAACGCAATCGCAAGCACGGCAGGCAAGAAGTAGCGGGCCAGTCGATCCGCGAGCCGTTCGGCATTACCTTTTTGCTGCAACGCTTTTGCGGTCAATTCGATCACTTGGCCGGCGACGGTCTGCGCCGCCACCTTCTTCGCTTCGACGGTCAGCGACCCCAGTAGCACGATGCTGCCCGCGAGCGCGTCATCGCCGGGGGCCTTCTCGATCGGCAGGCTTTCGCCGGTGAGAGCCGAGGTATCGACGGGCGACCGGCCGTCAACGACCACACCGTCCACCGGAATCCGACCGCCCGGCTTGATGACGACGCGGTCGCCGACGTGCAGATTGACCGTGAGGGTGCGTTCTTCCACGCCGTCCCGCAGCACCCAACAGCGGGTGGGGAATAACTCGGTCAGTTTGCGAAGGGCACTTTGTGTGCGATCAAACGTGAACGCTTCGAGACATTCCCCAATCAAGCCGATGAAGACCACTTCCGCGGCCACGACCGGCTCGCCGATCAGAATCGCCGCAATACACGCCAGTGCCACCGCAAGGTCCGCCCCGACGCGGCCATCGGTTAGGCGTTCCAAAGCGCCGTACAGCGTCTTCGCCCCACCGATCACGGCAGCGATTAGGGCGTAGCGGATTTTGAACAGTTCGCGGTCTTGCCACGTCGGTGTTTCCAGTCCGAGGGACTTCAATCCATTCGCCAGCAGTGGCCACAAATCCGCAAGCAACAAACCGCCCACGATCCCGGTGAGTAGATACAGCCCCAGATGGGTACGCGGTTGGAACGGCTGATCGGTGGGATCGAATTCGCGGTGCATGAAAGGCTTTTCGGAATTCGGATAGCGGTGATGCGATCAAATTACGTGGCCTTCACAGGCCGTCGAGCAACGACCCGTGAAGGTTTTGTGGTGATTACTTATTCCTTCAACAACTTCGGCAAGCGGCCCGGCAGCGGTGGCGCACCGAGTTCTTCGAGTTTTTTCTCCAGTGCGGGTAGGTTCTTGTCGAGAATTTCGCGGAGCGTTTTCACTTCAATCGCCAGCAGTTTGTTGGCATCGGCGTACTCTTGTTTCTGGGTGCCGGTTGGCTTGGCCAGGGCGCCGCTGTTGGCACTCGCGGCGTACCCGGCTCGGGCGCTGATCGACTCCGGGACGTTTTCGTTGCGAGCCGCCAGGACGCTGTCACCGCGTAGGTTACGCTGGCTGACGCGGACTTTCTCGATCAGTTCTCGCACTTGAAGCTTCGCGGGTTCGTCCGCTTTCGGGGCCAGTTCCAAAGCAGCTTTGACTTGGTCGAGTTTCGTCGCTAGTTCGGCGTTCGTGCTCAAGGTTGCGTTCACCGCTTTTCGCAACGTCTTCACCTGCTTGTTGAACGCGGCAATTTCCTTGTACCCGTCCGCCGTGAGTGACGACAACGGGTCCGGTAGAATCGTGAACGACACGGGCACGGTTAATGACGTGTACTTGCCCGCTTCCCGCTTGCCGAGCGTGGCGTGGTACGTCCCCGGCATAACCAGTGCGCCGCCGCCAGCGAACTCGTCAGCCGTCGCGGAGACGCCACTTTCGCGCAAGTCCCACGTGAACCGGTGAACGCCTTCGGTACTCGGTGCAGCCACCGTTCGTAGGATCGTGCCGTCCGTGTCGGTGATCGTCAGCATCACGGACGGGGCTTCCTCTTCCGCCTCGGCCCGCAACGATTCTTGGCTTGGGTACGGCACTTCTTTCTTGTCCTTCGTCGCGGCGGTCTCGGCTTCCTTACGTTTTTGCTTCAACGTCTTCAACGACTCTTTCAGTTGGAACGTGAAGGTGGCCCCGTAAGCCGGGTTGTCTGCGGCGTAGTGCGATTCGCCCAGGAACGCCTTGCCGCGACCGCCGAACTGCGCGGAGGGGATGTACAGTGTAGTGTCCGCAACCGGGTGCAACACGGCGGCCTCGGTGATGGGTTTCGTCGTGAGGTTCCGCATTGCGCTGTAGTCGTCGATCACGTAAAAGCCGCGACCGAACGTGGCCACGACGAGGTCGGTGTTGTGCTTCTGAATGACAAGGTCTTTCACTTGAATTGTCGGCAAGCCGTTCTTGATGCGGTGCCATTTCTTGCCGCCGTCCACGGTGACGAACAGGCCGAACTCAGTGCCCGCGAACAGCAAGTTTGCGTTCACGTGGTCTTCCGCCACGCAGTAGACCGTGCCGCGTTCGGGCAGGTCACCGGCGATCGTGGCCCACGTCGCCCCGGCATCGGTGCTCTTCAACAAGTACGGTTTGAAGTCCGCGTTCTTGTGGTTGTCGAAGCAGGCGTACACGGTGTTCGCGTCCGTCTCGGACACCACCAGCTTGCTCACGTAAGTCTTGTCCGGAACGCCAGGGAACTTGTCGATCTTCTTCCACGTCTTGCCGCCATCTTCGGTGATTTGAATTAGCCCGTCGTCAGTGCCAACGTACTGCAAGCCTTCCTTTTTCGACGATTCCGCCAGTGCAACGATGTTGCCGTAGAAGCTAGTCGAAACGTGCTTCGACACGGCGTCCGGCCCCCAGACTTTACCCATGACCGGGAGCTTGTCGCGGTCGAGTTGCCGGGTCAGGTCGGGACTCACTGCCACCCAGTTGTCACCGCGATCATCACTGCGAAACAACTTGTTGGCGGCGAAGTAAATCCGCTTCGGGTTGTGCGGACTGATGATGAGGGCGCTGTCCCAATTCCACCGCAGCGGCGGTTCGCCGGGCGCGGCTTGCGGTTGAATGTTCACCCGGTTGCCGGTCTTGCGGTCGAACCGGCACAGGCCGCCGTATTGGGATTCGCCGTACACGGTGTTCGGGTCGGACGGGTCCACTTTGCAGTGAAAGCCGTCGCCGCCTTGCACGACGTACCAATCGGCGTTGGTGATGCCGTGAACACTACGGGTGCGGACTGGGCCGCCGAGCGTGAAGTTGTCCTGCGTGCCGCCGTAGATGTGATAGAACGGCCCGCTCGCCGGGTTTTGATCCACGCCCACATCGTAGAACTGCGTGACCGGCAAGTTCGACTTGAAGTGCCAATTCGCACCGCGATCGTAGCTTTCGTAAATGCCGCCGTCGCACCCGACGCGGTAGTACTTCGGGTCGGCGGGGTCGATCCAGATCGTGTGGTTATCCACGTGCTTGAAGCGTTCCCCGAGCGACGCCAGCGTCTTGCCGCCGTCGCTGGAAACCTGAATCAACACGCTCATCACGTAGATGCGTTCCTTGTTCGCCGGATCGACGACGATGTGCGAGTAGTATTGGGCTTGTTGGTCGAACGGGTTTTGCTTCTGCCACGTCACGCCGCGATCGGTACTGCGGAAGATGCCGCCGGCCTTGTCGCCCGCCTCGATGATGGTGTAGATCATGTCCGGGTCAGTCGGCGCCATCGCCAAGCCGATGCGCCCGAGTTCGCCACCCGGCAATCCGCCACCGACTTTCGACCACGTTTTGCCACCATCGGTTGAACGGTGAATGCCACTCCCCGGCCCGCCGTTAATCAGCGTCCACACGTGGCGCCGACGTTGATAACTCGCGGCAATCAGCAAGTCCGGGTTACGCGGGTCGAGCACAACGTCGGTCACGCCGGTGTTTTCGTCGAGGGCCAACACCTTGTTCCAGTTCTTACCGCCGTCGGTCGTTTTGTACAATCCGCGATCGCCACCCGGCCCCCAGAGTGGCCCTTGTGCGGCGACGTAAACTACGTCCGAATTGCGTGGGTCGATGAGAATTTTGCCGACGTGCTCGGAGTTCTTCAGCCCCACGTTCACCCAACTTCGCCCCGCATCCACGCTCTTATAAACGCCATCGCCGTAGGCCACGCTGCGTTGCGAATTGTTCTCCCCGGTACCGACCCAGACCACGTTGGGATTCTTCGGGTCGAGCGTGATGCAGCCGATGGAGTACGAGTTTTCGCCATCGAAAATCGGCGTCCAACTCGTGCCATTGTTGACCGTCTTCCAAACGCCACCACACGCAACGGCAACGTAATAGGTGCTCTTGTCCGTGGGGTGAACAGTCAACCCAACGATCCGCCCGGATGTCACGGCAGGGCCAACGCTCCGCAACTTGAACGCTGAAACCGGAAGCGTGT
>JAYSXU010000924.1:0-2401 GCA_043716965.1 Fimbriiglobus sp. | reverse complement strand
GTTCCGCAGACGTTCGGACCGACCGTCTGCGGGGGAGATTGGTGAGGCGTTTGAACGGGGGTTGCGCAATAGATCTCGCCGTTCCCCGAGCGGGGAACGGCGAGATCTTGCCTTATCAAACGGTGCGTGTTAGTAGTCGCCGATCACCTGACCGTCTTTACCGTTGCCAAGTCGTTGGAACGTCAACAGGTCAACACTGTCCCGGATGAACCGGACCGACCCGTCGCCAAGGACGGCGTTCACGCCGCCAGTGTGCATACTTTGGGTGGGACGAGGCCGTTGCCCCAGTCTTGTGCCCCGCCGGGGCAGCAGTTGCCACCGGCGCTGGGCCATTTCCAGTTCGACGTCGTGGCGGTGTTCAACGTCGAGTGGCCGCCGGCATACCACAGGGCCATCGTCCCGTTATTCGACTTGACCCCGAGCGGGCTGTTCTTGGCCTTCGACCCGATCGCGTCCAGTTCAGCGACGGTCGGGGAATTCCTTGTTGACGATCGCGTTGAACGGGCCGTCGCCGGCGTAGAAGATGTCGAAGGGGTACTTACCTGGGCCGCCGGTCTGTAGGGCGTTCGGGCCGGACAGCAATTCGGACGCCAGGATGGTGTTCGACAGCCCGTCGGTCACGTCCTTCATGGCCCGTTCTTCCTGCTAGGTAATCATCCCGTTCGAGTTGCTCGACCGGGCTGTGGCGTTGCCGTCCCAAACGATGTAGATTCGGCTCCCGACGCTCCAGCCGTAGTTCGATCCGGGGCCGTCCCAGCCGTTGTTGTTCGACCCCCGCCGCGGGGCAGCCGGAGACGACGGGCCGATGAACGTCGAGATCGTGACGTTCATCGGTCCGTTGTAGGTCGCGATTCAGTTCGTACCGTTGCCGCAACCGGCGCACGACCCGCCCGGCTTGGGGGCGTTGGTCGGGATCACGACCTGGTTGTACACGTTCCCCTGCTCGATGTACGGCAGGACGAAGTAATGCGCACTCACCTATTCCCAAACGTTCACGCCGATTTGCTGCTGATTGGCCGGGAACTTGCCGATGGCGTCGTGGTAGTTGTGGATCGCCAACCCGAGTTGCTTCAAGTTGTTTGAACACTTCGCGCGGGCCGCCGCTTCGCGGACCTTCTGAACGGCCGGCAGTAGCAGCCCGATCAGGATGGCGATGATCGCAATCACCACCAGTAACTCAATCAGGGTGAACCCCAATCGAACCCGAGATTTGCCTCGAAACATGACGGATGCCTCCAACGAGAGGGCGGGGAGAGAAGGAGAGCCAGACAGCGGATGGAAAAGTAGGAGTGACGAACAACACCTATTGTCTACCGATTCCTGCGGGTTCCATTACTAGGCGATTGTAACCGGATCAAGTTCGGCGTCAATCTATTTTTTCGACGCGCGTGATCCGATCCCTGCCGTGTATCGGTACGGCTGCTATCGTAACAGGCGGCGATGGCTTATTCTTGGTGTTGATCCGCTTGACCTTGAACGCGCTTCCGATTGGGGGTTCCCATGTTTACGGCACTTCTCCTGGCCACAACAATTCTCATGCCGGTGGTCGATCCGCCGACCGCTGACCCCAAGACGGACGCCTTGATTCACTCGGTCCTCGTGGCGGAAACGGCGCGGCTCGATGTGAAGTTCCTGGACGGGGCCACGACGAAAGCGGCGTGGGACAAGAAGCGGCCGGTGTTGAAGGAGCAGTTCCTGGACATGCTCGGGCTGTCGCCGTTGCCGGAGAAAACGCCGCTGAAGGCGACCGTGACTGGCACGGTGGAGCAGGGCGACATCGTGATTGAAAAAGTTCACTTCCAAAGTCTGCCGGGGTTGTACGTCACCGGCAACTTGTACAAGCCGAGGCACGGTCCGGAACGCGCATTGCCAGCGATTCTGTACGTGTGCGGGCACAGTAACCTGGGGCGGGACGGGAACAAGGCGGGGTATCAACGCCACGGCGTGTGGTTCGCTAACAACGGGTACGTGTGCTTGGTGATTGACACGCTGCAACTCGGCGAAGTGGCGGGGAAGCACCACGGCACCCACAACTTGGGCCGGTTCTGGTGGCACAGTCGCGGGTACACCCCGGCGGGCGTGGAGTGCTGGAACGGCGTTCGGGCGATTGACTACCTGTGCAGCCGACCGGACGTGGACGCGAACCGCATTGGCGTCACGGGGCGTTCCGGCGGTGGCGCGACCACGGTTTGGATTGCCGTTGCCGACGACCGGGTGAAGGTTGCGGCGCCGGTTTCGGGGTTCAGTGACTTGGAAAGCCACGTGGCCCACAAGGTCATCAACGGCCACTGCGATTGCATGTTCCCGATCAACACGTACCAGTGGGAGTTCACCACGATGCTGGCGATGATCGCGCCGCGCCCGCTGATGTTCGCCAACAGCGACGCCGACCCGATCTTCC
>JAYSXU010000923.1:0-7075 GCA_043716965.1 Fimbriiglobus sp. | reverse complement strand
CGTGGACTTTCTTGCCGATGCGGGGCTTGGCGTCCGCACGTGGTTCGGGAACGCCCGCCACCGGGATGAACGAAAACGGCACGCCGTACACGTCCGCGTATTCCGGCGTGAACATGCCGTCGTCGTTCACCGCGTAACTCACGCGGCGCAAGCCCCGTCCAACGACCTGCTCGCACAACAACTGCGTCCCGAACGCCCGCACGCCGAGAATGTGCGTGACCGTGTTCGCGTCCCACCCTTCGGTGAGCATCGACACGCTGACCACGCACCGGACGTGCTCGCCGAGCTTCCCTTTCTTGCCGACCGTGTTCAGGACTTCGCGCATCAATTGTTCGTCCGTGATCTCCGATGCATCCCGTCCCGTGCGCCGGCGGTAATCGGCCTGGAAATCGGCGATCAGGTGCCCCGCGATCTTTTTGAAATCGTCAGACATCCCCTGATCCGATTCCAACTGCTCGCTGTCAACGAGGATGGTGTTCGGCCTGACCGCCCACCGCTGATTCTCGGCGTTGTTGAACAGGGCGATCTTGCCGGGTGCAATGATCGGCGTGCCGTCCGGGTGCGCGTGCTCGGTCTCCCGACCCGCGACGTAATCGAAGACGAGTTTGCTGACGCTTGTGTTGTTGCAGACAACGATAAAAACGGGAGGTGTGGACCCGTTCGCCCGCCCCTCTTCGTCCGCCTCCCACGACTCAAACTGAATGCGGTAGTGGGCGTAAAGGCTTTCCAACGCCCCTTGCAACTCTTGCGGCAACACCGGCACCGACGAAACAGCCTCGCTCCCGCCCCGGCCCTTCTTCGGCAGCCCGTCCCGGATGTGGACCCAGAGGTTGCGGTACTTCGGGTAGCCGTCCGGCCCGACCATCGCGTTGTCGGCGACCGGGACACGCGGGATTTTGACGATCCCCGCTTCAATGGCGTCGATCAGCGAAAAGTCGCTGATGACCCACGGGAAGAGCGTCCCTTCCGGGTAGCCCGAGCCTTTTAAGTAGAACGGCGTCGCGGAGAGGTCGTAGACCGCCTTCACGCCGATCTTGGCGTGAACCGCTTCCAACCCGGTCAACCAAACGCGGGCTTCTTGGTCCCGCGCCGTCGCTTCCTTTTTCTCTTCGGTCGTGAACTTCTCTTTCGCCTCCGCCGGGCGCGAGCGGTAGCAGTGGTGGGCTTCGTCGTTGAAGACCAGAATTTCGCGGTTCGTGCCGAGTTCCCGACAGACGCGGTTCACCATTTCGTCCGGACTTTCCTTGAACGCTTCCGCGTTCTTGGCGGTCAGCACCCGCTTCGTCAGCCCGCCCGCGTCGCCTTTTTCCTTGCGCTGGAAGGCGTGAAAGTTCGTGATGACGATTCGGGCGGAGCCGAGATCGGTCCGCATTTCAACAGGGACGATGTCGAGTTCGCGGTAGTAGTTCCCCGGTTCGGACGGCAGCAACACCCGCAAGCGGTCCCGGATGGTGATCCCCGGAGCGACGACCAGGAACGTATCCGTGAAGCGGTTGTCTTTGGAGTTCCGCCGCTTGTTCAGGGTGTGCCACGCGACCATCATTGCCATGACAACGGTCTTGCCCGAACCCGTCGCCATTTTGCACGCCATGCGGAACAGTGTCGTGCCCGAATTTTCCGCTGCCGTCTTGAGATGACTTTCGATCCAGGTTTCGCCGTACTTCGTTTCCTTCGCCACTTCCGTCACGAAGATCAACGTTTCGAGCGCTTCGATTTGGCAGAAGAACAGCCGACGCGAACGGGTCGAATCGGTCCAGTGCTCTAGAAGTTTGCGGGTGGTCCCCGTCACGTCCGGCCAACCCAACTCCCGCCACTTTTTCACGCTGGCGCGGATGCGGTTAATTTCATCAGCTTCGTGCTTTCGTTCCACCTCAAGCAACGAATCGAAATCGAGTTGCTTGCTTTTCTTTTTCGGCCCCGCGATCGGAACAAAGTAACTACTTGGCCGACGACCAGGAAGGGTTTCATTCGTGATGTTATCGTTCGCATCAAAACGAAAGTGCCGCTTGGGTTCGACGAATGGCGAGTTGATAATCGGGTTCTCGATCAAAACACCAGCCATCACGATACCCTCGGGACAAAGTCGTGGTGCCAATATGCGACTTATCGTCTGAGGGGGATAGCCCGAGCCGCGACTTTTTGAGTTGGTTTGTGTAGTGACTGACAGGATTCAAACGAAATGGGACGGGTTGAACACCCGTCCCATTTCACCTCACCGTAGCAACCGCGTAGCAATCACTTTCTCTCTCAACTCGACTTTGGCGTAAAACGCCTTGTTTTCCAGTGCCCCGAGTGGGACTCGAACCTACAACAAGCTGATTAAGAGTCAGCTGCTCTACCAATTGAGCTATCGGGGCCAACAACAATATTAAACAAGTTTGTTGGGGTTATACAAGACCTTTTCGGGTTTTCAGGGGTGGGCGGATGGTTTGCGGAGGTGGGTTTCGAGGAACTCGAAGGTGCCTTTGCCGAAGATTTCGTGGCCGCCGGGTTGGAACTCGATCGTGGTGCGGTCGGGGATTTTGAGCTTGTTGGCGTACAGGTAGCGGACCTTGGCGTATTCGTAGGCGATCATATCGTCGGTGCCGACGCCGTCGTCGTGACCGCGTTCGACTATGAACGGTCGCGGGGCGATGAGGTTGGCCATTTCGGCGTAGTTGTAGGTGTGCCCGAGGTTGAATTCGAGCATGTCGTATTCTTTCGTGAACATGTAACTCATGGGCAGTTCCGTGCTGACGACCTTGCCGATCCACTCGTTGAAGTCGCCGGAACAAATGCTGAGGCAGTAGCGTTTCTCGATGGCGGGGACTCGCATCGCGGTCTTGCCGCCGTAGCTGAGGCCGTAGAACGCGATGCGTTTCGGATCGACGTTGGGTTGCGTTTCTAGCCAGTCAATGATGCGTTGGTGCTGGCGGACGATGAAGCTGAACAGCGACAGCTTGAGCGGGTTCGCCTTGCGGAGGATTTGCCGGAAGTGCGTGTCGAAGATGTACGGGTTCTGCGGCGCGACCACGATGTAGCCCTTGTCGGCGAGCTGGGCGCCGAACGAGTTGTAGTATTTCGTGCGTTCCTTTGGATTGCACACGTCGGCTGGTCGACCTTCGAGACCGTGTTGACACACGACCACGGGCCGCTTCTCGCCGGGCTTCAGGTCTTTGGGTAACAGGATGATGCCGTAGGCAAACACGTCGTCGTACACATCCATCGTGACTTCGTGGCCAGTCCACTTGGGTGTGTCGTAGATTTGCCGCGAACGCGGGTTCAGGGGCAGCGTCGGTTCGGGCAACTTGCCGATGGCCTCTTCGTGGAAGTGGTTGCGATACCACTCGCAGGTCTCCTGCCACTTCTCCGGCGAACTCGCGTCGGCCTTCTTCCAAAACTCCTTGCGAACCGGCTCCGAGTGCCGCCACAGGTTTTGCGTGAACGCAACGAGCTGGTCGAACTGGCGCTTGTGCCGGTCCGGGTTCGTGGGTAAAGCTTTCTCCGGCCTGCTTGAAGGTGTAGGACCGAACGGAGGCTTGATACCAAGTGGTTCCAAGAAGTATTCAACATACACCGAATCATAGTGTGGACCGCTCACATAGAACGCATGTTCCACTTTCAACGCCGGTTCAAAGACCGCACGATATCGAATCGTTTCCGCATATCTCGTGGTACGGTCGGGGTTTAACGACCCCGGCGCAGCACCACTTCGTCCAGGTTTGTTGGCGGTTACACCGTTCCAACGCGGTAGATTGGTTATCAAATCTGGGGTGAACTTTCGCGGGTGGATCATCGCGCCAATTTCGGCGTCGCCGAACTCGTGGACGCGGTCCCACACGTTGCGGTCGATTGGTTCCTCCCACAGGTTCTCGCGCTTGTTGTAGTAGCCTGCGGCGTGGGTCGCGGTGATGCGTTCGTCGAGTGCGCCGGCGTACAACGCGATCATGCCGCCTTCGCCGTAGCCGATGACGCCGATCTTCAACTTTGCATCTTGCTTGTCGAACCAATCGACGGCGGCGAGAACCTTTTGCACCTCGTAGCCGGGCAGCGTGCGGCCCATTTCGTAGGCCATGCGGTGGATGAATTCGCGGTGCGTGTAGTTCGTCCAGCGGTTGAGGCGGGCGTTGCCGGAAAACTTGTCGTCGCGGTCGATGAGCGTGGGAATCAGAACGCGGCAGCCGTTGCGAGCGAGGCGGAGGGCGAAATCGTCGCCGGGTTGCAGGCCCGCGAGTTGTTCGGGGTGCTGATCGGCGTGCGGAATGGCGACGACGTTGGCTTGCGGTTTGCCCTTTGGTTCGATGAGCAAGCCTTCGGCATCGACGCCGTTCAGCACGGCCCAGCGAACCGCGTGAATCTTGCACCCGGCGATTTCTGCCAGCAACGACGGCTGATGTGGCCCGCTAACGTACTCCAATTTCGCAGGCAAACGCGGGTCAACGACGCCGAGGATGTGCTTCAACCGTTCGCGCTTCTGCGGGATCGCCTTACAGAGTGATTCCTTGGTGGCGAATGTTTCCTTCCACAACTCATCGCGTTTCTTCGGCGCGTTGCTTAACTCGCGGTCGAGGTACTTGTGAATGCCATCGACCATTTGCTTGGCAAGGTCGCCGGGTTCGGTGAGCGGTTTGGTGCCGGGCAGGGGATCCCCTGCGGTCAGCACTAGGGGCGTTGTGAGCCACGCGAAAACGAGGGCGATGATGAGTCGTTTTCGCATGGCTGCTACTCGTGATGCGGTTGGGATGTGCTTAAAAAAGTTCGTGAACGGGTTCGGCTTCGACGACCCTTGTGGGTTTCCCGTTCGGGCCGGGAATTGTCGTCGTGGTGGGGATGCCCATCGCGTGATAAATCGTGGCGACCAGTTCGGAACAGTGAACGGGGCGTGACTTCGGCTCGCTGGTCGTCGAGTCCGATTCACCAATGACACGCCCGCCCTTCACACCACCCCCGGCGACGATCGCAGTCCAGCAGTTCGACCAGTGATCGCGCCCGCCGTTGCCGTTCAGCTTCGGGGTCCGCCCGAACTCGCCGGCTGCGACGACAAGAGTTTTATCCAATCGACCGCTTTCTTCCAACTTGTTTAGGAGTCCTGTAAAAGCACTGTCGAAAGTCGGCGCAACTGAATCGCGGTAATCCCCGAGGGTCGTAGAAAGTGAACCATTGTCTGCGTGGCAGTCCCAGGAAACGGCATCAAAAATAGCAGGATACATTTGAACCGTAACCATCGGCATCAATTGGTGAGATAGAGACGTGGCCCAAAAGCAGTCTTCTCCAAACCGGGTCGCACCAAAATTCGGTTCAAATTTGTCATTGATCAGAGAGACGTTGCCAGCTCGTGGCCAAAATTTTGTGCGATTGGGTAAATAAGCTGAACCGCAGCCGTGATCGATGTTGACACCAGCATGAACTTGGTCAACAGGAATAACCAGGTGTTGAGTATCGTGAATTTGCCATTTTGGGATCATGTGCGTTATCACGCTCCCCACGCTTGGCCACGCTTGACTATCACCGAAACGTCGCCCGGTATTCAGCAGTTGGAAGCCGTTTTCGTGGATCGGGGCGTGTTCGTGGTGCATGGTGCGGATGAGCGAGAACTTATCGCTCATGGCGGCCATTTTGGGGAAAAGTTCCGTGAAGTGGACGCCCGGCGTGCGGGTGGCGATCGGGCGGAAGGGGCTGCGGATTTCGCTCGGCGCGTTCGGCTTGGGATCCCAGGTATCGAGTTGGCTGGGACCGCCCGTTAGCATCAGGAAGATGCAGGAATCGGCGGTTGCTTTGTGCGAAGTCACAGGGCTGGCCCGGAGTGCCGTGGCGGGAATGGTTGCGGCGAGTGTGGCCGCAGCGGTGGCTTGAAGGAATTCGCGTCGGGTGGATTTTTGGCCGATCATGATCCGCTCGCAACTTGCGGGAATGGATGGAACGGCCCTATCGTAACGATCCTCGTGGCGCACGCAATCAAAAAGCGATCAATTTAAAGAGGACTCACCACAGAGGGCACGGAGAGCCACAGAGAAATCCAAGACATGATTTTTTTTCTTCTCTGTGGCTCTCCGTGCCCTCTGTGGTGAAACGGTTTTAGGCTTTACGCGGCTTCATCGACTGGCAGGCGTTCGAGCGCGGCACTGATGGGTTTGAACGCCCGCAACACCATCACCCGACCGATAAGGCGTTGGGTCAATCCCACGGGGGGGAATCGCCAGACGTAGGGCAACTCGGCGCTCCGGATGTGACGCTTGGCACTGCGATGTTCGCTGAATCGCGGGAAGAGCTTTTTCAGGCCGTGGGCGGAGTAACGCTTCGCAAAGGTGAGGTCCGAGGGCTGGCAATACCAGTGGCGTAATGGCAGCAGGATGCTTTGCCAGAAAGTGGCATCAAACCGCGCGGGGGCCAGGACGAAGACCTTACCGCCGGGCTTCAACACGCGATAAAGTTCTTGGACAAGTTTCGGCAGATCGCCCGGCGGGGTGTACAACAGGTTCAAGTACGCCAGATCGAACTGCCCCCGAGAAAAGGGCAGGGTCAGGTCCGTTGTGGTGTGACTGACCCGAATTGTTAGCCCACGGAGTTCAAAGTTGCGGCGAATCAACGCCGGGTGGTCGGCTGGGGTTGCGCAAATCGTGACCGCAGTTCCGTGGCGTTGGTACTGAAGTGCGTCCGTTCCGGCACCGGGGCCGAACATCAGGAGTGTTTCGTTGGCGTGCCGGGTGAACTCTAACGTGCGGCGAATCCACCCGCCGTGTGGGGCGTAACGCTTAATTTCGAGTTCTTCAAACCACGCCCGCGAGTAGGGTTCTAACTCGCGCGACGCGGGCTTCACGCACAGCGGGCGGAGAAGTTCTTGGGAAACGAGTTTTTGCGGGTCGAGAGATTCCAACGCAACCGCATCGTCGCTCTCAGCCGGTTCGGGGCTATCGAGAGCGTCGCGGAAGATGCGAAACGGACCTAACGGAACGGATGCCATGACCTGAGATACCACCAGAGCAGGCCCGCCGTCAATGGTGAAAATGCGGAACGCGAATTGCTGGGGACAAATCAGAAAAGTTCACCACAGAGGGCACGGAGAGCCACAGAGAAGACAAGTACATGAATTTTTTCT
>JAYSXU010000922.1:0-7077 GCA_043716965.1 Fimbriiglobus sp. | reverse complement strand
TGTTTGCCCCGGCAACGTGCCGACGACCTCACCCGTAGTCGTATCAATCAACGTGACGACGCCCCGCGAACCGGCGGCGAGAATCTTGCCATCCGCACGGTACGCCAGTGCCGTGACGGGCGGTGCGGCCTGCACAGTTGTGGTGACAAGTGCTGTGACCAACAGACAGAAAATCCGGAGCATCATGGGAGTGGTCACATCAGTGGTTGAACAGGAATTCTTTGCCGGTTAACACCGCCCAGAACACGTCTTCGATCGCTTCTTGCCGGGTATTGGAACCGTCCTTCGTGGCGTCTGCTATGATTGCCGCGAACCGTGATTTTTCATCGACACTCGGCGACCGGGCCAGTGCGTAGCGGAACACCTGCGTGATGATTTCGTCGTCGGTGGTTTTCGCCTTCAACCACTCGGCCATGCGGGATTTCGGGTTGCGTAGTTTCTCGTTGAGCGTGAGGCCGTTGTTGAGGTGCAATGCTTGCCCGACGCTAGAATCGCCAGTCCGTTCGCAGGCACAAGTTTGGCTTCGTTCAGCACGCCCGAACGCATCCAGGAACCGCGAGACGAGCAGCGAGTCCGGCAGTTGCATCGCACGGGTGCCGTTGGGGTAACTCGCACCGGCCAAGCCACCGCTTGGCCCGAGGCTGACTTGTGTGAACGCCGTCGGTACGCCAGTAATGTCGGCGTAGGCGTCCAGAATCACTTCGGCACTCAATCTGCGAATCAGATACCGCGAGTAATACCGATCATCGGCGACGTTGCCGGGCAACGGATTGGAGGAGCGTTGATAAGCGGCGGAGTTCACAATAGTGCGGACCAGATGCTTCACGTCGAACTTGTGTTCGATGAAGTCTTTGGTCAGCGCGTCGAACAGCTCGCGGTTGGTGGGCGGGTTGGTTTCTCGCATGTCGTCTTCGGCTTCGACCAGACCGCGACCCAGGAAGTTGCGCCAGACGCGGTTCACCAGGGCCTTCGCAAAGTACGGGTTCTCCGGGGCCGTCAGCCAATCGGCATAATACTGGCGACGGTCGATGCTGCTGTCGAGTGACAACGGCTTGCCATCCAGTGGCGTCGGCGGCATCGGCTGCCCGGTGCGAAGGTGGGGCGCGTCACCGGCTGGCAGAGTCTGCACAATGACTTCGCCGGTCCGGGTGCCGTTCTTCAGCCCGACGCGGGAGAACAGGTTGGCTTGCGCCCAGTATTGATCCTGCGTCCACTTTTCGAGCGGGTGGTTGTGGCACCGGCAACAGTTCACCGACATCCCGAGGAACGTCACGGTCGTGGATTCGACTAGGTCCGAAATGTCCTTATGCAACACGAAGTAGTTACCACCGCCTTCGGTCAAGGTACTCCCGGATGCCGTGATGATGTCTCGGGCAAAGCGGTCCCAGGGTTGGTTGTTGGCCACGGACCGTCGGACGCTGTTGTAGAACGCCCACATCGCCGAGGATGGTAACTTGCGACTGGAAACCAACATCAAGTCCGACCACTTGTGCGCCCAATAATCGACGTACTCCGGCCGTTCGAGCAAAGCGTCAATCAACCGGGCACGCTTATCCGTGCCGGTGTCAAGAATGAATTTCTCGACCTCCACGGGTGTTGGCAAAACACCGCACGTGTCCAGGAACACCCGGCGGATGAATTCCGCATCGGTACACGGTGCGGACGGCAGCAGGTTGAGAAGTTGGAGCTTGTTCAACACGTGTCCGTCGATGAAGTTCGACTTCGGCGAGTTCGCAAAGGTACTCGCATCGACTTTGTTCATGAACGGCGAAGTCACGGTGATCGTGGCCACGCGGCTACCGAAGAGCGCGGAGATCCCCGCTTCGCCGTGGCCGATCGCCGTGATTTTGCCGTCTTCATCCACACTCGCCACTTGCTCTTCGCTCGAAGTGAACTTCGTCCACTCCGTGACATCGCTGACCGTGCCGTCGGAGTAAATGCCTTGCACGATCACGCGCAATTTGTCCTGCGGTTTGACCCGTGCCGACGGCGGATTGACGACGAGTCGTTCAAGCTTGGGGTCAGCACTGCTAGGGCCAGGCGCACCGGCGGCGATCCATTCGCGGACCACTTGGAAATGCTTCGAGTCCTCACCGAACCGTGTGCCACCGCCGTGGGGCAGGGTACGCATTGCTTTCTTGAGTAGCAAACTGTCCGTTGCTTGCGTGGTATCAATGCGTCGAGCAAGGGATTGCCGGGTGATGGCGAAATAGTCCGACTCCGGATTGTAAGCCCGCAGGGACAGCTTGAATCCGCCCTTGCCAGCCAACGCGCCGTGGCACGCCCCGGAATTACAGCCGTTACGGGTCAGCGTGGCTTGCACGTGATTGCGGAAGTTCCACGCGAACGGCTCATTCGTTTTTGACACGGCGACTTTAATCGTGGCCGTGCGGTTGTTGGTCTGGGCCGTGATCGTTGTTTCGCCGTCCGCAACGGGTGTGACAACGCCAGCATCGGAGACACTGGCAATTTTCACGTCAGCGGTGGTGTACTTCGCAGTGTCGGTGTAATCGCGGACGGCACGCTGTTGTTCGAGATCGACGACGAGTAATTGCTGAACGGCGTGTTTGCCGACGAGCGTGAGGTTGCCGGGCAGGACCGCAAGGTCTGCGGCGAATGCCACCGAACCGCAGAACAAAAACAAGAGTGCCATCAACAGCCGTAAGCCCATCATGATGCTCCGAGAAATTACTTCTTGTTGGCCAGTGCCACGACCAGAAAGAGCAGACCCAGCAATATCGGTTGGCCAAAGATTGCCAGCACTATCCCCGTGATAGCGTGCCCTTTGCCCTTTGCAGCCGGGTGCTGGTTGGCGTACATGATGCCCATGACTCCAAGCACCACGGCGATAACGCTCAGCACACAACCGAACACAGGTATTAGACTGAACACGCCACAGTAATACGCAGCAAGGGCTTTGCCGTTTTTGTACGGGATTAACCCGCCCGTCTCATCTCCCTCGTCGTCCCGATTTCGTCGTCGGCGTGGCCGGTCGTCATCCTCGTCGTCACCCTCTTCGTCACGAGGACGCGGTTTGCGACGTGGTCGATCATCGTCGTCATTGGGTGGCATGTCACACCTGTTGTGAACTTCCGTAGCGGAGTATGAAATCAGAACAATTCCGCGATCGGTTTCAGGTTGAAATCGACAGCGGGGATCGGACGGTTCTGGGGGCCGGGGAGTTCCTTGTGCGGATCGATGCCGAGTCCTTGGTAGATCGTCGCGGCGACTTCGCCGGGCGTGACGGGGCGGGTTTTCGGGGCATAGGCTAACTCGTCCGATTCGCCAATGATTCGCCCGCCTTTGATCTTTCCGCCGCCAATCAGCATCGACCAGACGCCGGGGTGGTGGTCCCGCCCGCCTGCCGGGTTGATTTTCGGCGTGCGGCCAAATTCCCCCGTGGCGGCGACGATGGTGCTGGACAGCAACCCGCGATCGGAGAGGTCTTCCAGGAGTGCCGAGTAGGCTTGGTCGAAATTCGGGGCGATGAACTTCGCCATCTCCGTGATGTCCGTGAACGGTTTCGAGCCGTGTATATCCCAGGTGAGTTCGTCGAACACCGTTTCAAACATGTTCACGGTCACGAACCGCACCCCCGCTTCAATGAGTCGCCGGGCCATCAAGCAGCTTTGCCCGAACCGCGTGCGGCCGTAGCGGTCGCGGATTTTGGCGGGTTCTTTTTGTAAGTCGAACGCTTCGCGGGCCTTCGGGGAGGACATCAATTGGTACGCCAGTTGAAACGTGTCGTCCATCTGCTTGGCGGCGGCACTGTTTTCAAACGCGGTCAACCCGCCGTCGATGGCGCCGCGCAACTTCTGTCGCCGTTCGGCGCGAATGCCGCTGATGTAATCCGGCGGCAGCAAGTCTGGCACTTTGAAGTTTGGGGCCGAGGGATCGGCGTTCAAAATGAGCGGGTCAAATCGCTTGCCGAGATAGCCTGCCGATTCGCCGTGTGGCAGATTTCCCCCGGTGCGACCAATCGCTTTCGGGATCATGACGTGGGCAGGCAGTTCACCCCGCCCGCCCTTTAAGTACCCTTGCACACAACCGATATTGGGGTGTTCGATTCCACCTGCGAACAGGCGCCCGGATTGCATCATCTGGTAGCCGGTATCGTGGACCGCCGTGGCGGTGTGGTACAGCGACCGAATGACGGAGAACTTGTCTGTGTGCTTGCTGGTCTGGGGCAGGATTTCGGACAGTTGAATGCCGGGAACTTTCGACGCAATTGCTTTGAACGGGCCGCGAACTTCGATCGGTGCGTTCGGCTTCGGGTCGAAGGTGTCCAGTTGACTGGGGGCGCCAACGAGCATTAGCAAAATGCAATTGGAGTCGCCGTCTTTTTTGGCTGCACCCGCGTCACCATCAGCTTTTGCGGCTGCTTGCGAGGCAAACAAATGTGACAGGCTCAAGCCCAACGGCGCCAGCGTCCCGGCGTGGAGAAAATCCCGACGGCTGACGCCATCGCAGAACGAGACCGAACGCTTCGCATCAAGACGGATCATCCGCTTTCTCCTGGGGTGAGGTTGGAGCGCGTGAAATGTGGTTATTAGATAGTAAATGAATTGCCGCGATGCGGTCAATTCGATTACTCATATTCCGTTTGATGAACTGGTAGCACGGGTGAGCGGCACACCTGTTGGTGGAAGTGTGTTTAGTGATCTTGGTTTCCAACCCCACCGGGGTTGTTCCATTAGCCCAGGGTGAAACCCTGGGAAACTTCCGCCCTGGGAAACCCGCACCCACACCCCCGACGCTTCCGCCCTGGGATACTTCCGCCCACAGACGGTTTGATAATGCGTGCGGGTTCCCAGGGTAACGGACCTTCGGTCCGCAACCCTGGGCTAATCGAACAACCCCGGTGGGGTTGAAAACCAGTCTGCTGCAAACGGGAACAAAATTTCCACCAACTTCTGTGACGCCCACCCTGTTAGCACTTGTCGCCAATTCGGCTTCGCTTCTCATGGCGTTACCACCTATATTGTTACATACTGCTATCGCCGGTCACACCTGATGACCGCGTCTTGATTTGTTACTTGACTTAGGTGCGACTTTGCGACAACTCCTCAGCACCGCCATACTGTGTTGCTTGTTTGCCACGAACGGCGTTGCGGCAGACCCTGCGAAGCCCACCGCTGAAGCCGTCGAGTTTTTTGAGAAGAAAGTTCGCCCCGTCCTGGTCGAGCATTGCACATCCTGTCACGGCGAGAAGAAACAGCAATCAGGCTTGCGCCTGGATAACGCCACGGACTTCCTGAAAGGCAACGACGACGGCCCGGTCGTAATCGCCGGTGATCCCGCGAAAAGCAAACTGATTCAATCGGTCCGGCGTGAAGGGGACTACGCCATGCCGCCGAACAAGCCGCTCTCAGCCGGCGCTGTCGCGGTCCTCACCGAGTGGGTAAAAATCGGCGCACCGTTCCCCGCAACCAACACGACCAAGATCACACCCGAAGCGGCGTCTCGGTCCCACTGGGCGTTTCAACCCGTGCGCGAACCGGCGATCCCGGTCACGAAAAACAGCCCCGACTTTGCCAACCCGATCGACCGATTCGTCGTGGCCAAGCTCGAAGGACAAGGGTCAACACTGGCGCCGATTGCGGAGAAGCGCACGCTGATTCGCCGGGCGTACTTCGACCTGATTGGGATGCCACCGACCTTTGATGACATCACGGCGTTCGAGCAGGATTCGTCGCCGAGTGCCTTCGAGAAGGTGATTGACAAACTGTTAACGTCTCCCCAATACGGCGAACGGTGGGGCCGCTATTGGCTGGACATCGCCCGGTACGCGGACACCAAGGGGTATGTGTTTCAAGAGAACCGCGACTACCCGTTCGCGTACACCTACCGTGACTATGTGATTCGGGCGTTCAACGACGACAAGCCGTATGACCGCTTCATTCTGGAACAACTGGCCGCCGACAAATTACCACCCGGCGACGATAACCGCACGTTGGCGGCGATGGGATTTTTAACGGTCGGGCGGCGGTTTTCCAACAACATCCACGACATCATCGACGACCGCATCGACGTGACCACTCGGGGTTTCATGGGCCTGACGGTACAATGTGCCCGGTGTCACGACCACAAGTTCGACCCGATTCCGATCGCCGATTACTACTCCCTCTATGGCATCTTCTCGAACAGCCCGGAGCCGAAAGAGTTGCCCCCGATCGGTAAGGTGGCGCGCACCAAAGACTCGATCGCGTATGAAGCCGAACTCGCCAAGCGACAACAGGCTGTCACCGACTTCCGCACGAAACGGCACGCCGAGATCTTGGTTGAACTGCGGACCAAGGAATCAATCGCCAAGTACCTGTTGGGTGTTGCGCAACTGGCAGGCAAAGACCGCCAAGCTGTACAGGCTGCCCTGAGAGACCAAGTGCTGCGACCCGCAGCCTTTGCCCGTTGGCAAACGTACTTGACGGAGACCGCAAAGAAGCCATCTTCGGTCTTCGATACGTGGTTCGCGCTGTCGAAATTACCGGAGAAAGAGTTCCTCACTGCCATCGACAAGCTGATTGTCGAACTCGAAGACGGCACCGAAACGTCGATTGACCGCTACATCATGGCGGCACTAATCGAGTCGAATCCCAAATCGCTGAAAGACTTGGCCGCACTGTACGGCAATGTGTTAGCCAATGCCGGTGAGAGAAAGGGGCTACGCAATATCCTCGGTGTTGACGGGCCGCTTGATGTTCCGTTCACCGAAGTGGATCGGCTGTTTGATCGGGCCGATCGGGACAAGCAAACGGCACTGCAGAAAAAACTGGACGCCTTCACCGCCAGTTCGCCGTTCACGCCGCCACGGGCGATGGTGGTGAACGACGCCCCGAACCTGAGCGACCCGGTTGTCTTTCTGCGCGGCAACCCGAACAACCCCGGCCCCCAAACGCCGCGACAGTTTTTGCAAATCACCACGCCGACACGTAAGCCTGTAACCAACAGTAGCGGTCGATTGGAGATGGCAAACGCGATTGCAAGCCCCGACAACCCACTGACGGCGCGGGTCATGGTGAACCGCGTTTGGATGTACCACTTCGGCAAGCCGTTAGTCGTCACGCCCAGCGATTTCGG
>JAYSXU010000921.1:0-7083 GCA_043716965.1 Fimbriiglobus sp. | reverse complement strand
TCCGCTGAATTTTGGGCATCGTCTCGATGATGTTCTGAAGGAATTGGCGGTCCTCCGGGTGAACACGCGCCATCAGGTCTTCGAGTTTGAAAATGTGGTCCGAACCCATGACGCCCAACAATTCTGCAAGGACCGGCGACCAGTACATTTGATCTTGGATCGGGTTCCAATCCCAGTAGCCGAGTTGCGTGATGCGCTGGGCTTCGGTCAACCGGGCTTCACTGGCCCGGAGCGAGGATTCGATGCTTTTTCGGTGGTGCATCTCTTTTTGCAGGTCGGTCACCCGGTAGCGAACTTCACCCTCCACCAGCGCCGTCCGCCCCGTCGCCATTAGCACCAAGGCCGTCAACATGACGGTCAGCAGCGCCCCGATCCACCCCGCTGCGGTCGCATACCGGGGCCGGTGCGCGGTCATAAACGCCGCCGTCGCCGCCGCTTCTAACGGTACGATTTGGCCGGCCACTGCAAAATGTTCCGTCAACCGGCTTCCACCGGGAGCGGTCGCCAACGGTGCGTCCGGCTGAGACAGGTGAATGGCAATGTGCTCGCCCAGCGTTTTTTGCACACCCTCAACTACGATCGAGGGGTCCGTCTCGACGGCAATGTAGCCGTAGATCGGCGGCTTGCCCGAATGACCGGGCAGAGAAATGTTGCCGTTCAACGTCCGGAAGCACGGCGTGACCATGCGAATGCGGGGCCGTCTGGCCGAGTAATCCACCGGGGATGCCGCGATTTCTCCCGTCCGGGCGGCCTGCTCTAAGAGCGACTTCCAAAGCGGGTGGGCGGCCAGGTCGTACCCCTGGGGAAGCCCATCCATGCGGGGCGACGTACTCACGACAACGACGTACTGTTGCCGCTCCGCCGCAAGAATCAGTCGGCCGTCAGGCCCTGTTTCCGTGACGGCATTCGGAGCCGACTGCGGGTTGTCGGTGGCCTCAAATTTCGCCCGGCTCTCGTGGGGAATGACAACAAGTGCGGTGGCGTTGACCGTGCACGGGACGTATTCCCGGAGGTGTTTCAGTTGTCCGCGGGCGCTGCTTTTGTCGTACCTCGAATCCAGCAACTCTTTTTGGGGTAGGGATTGAAACCGGACGAGTGCTTGTTCTAGGTCCCGGAATTCCGACCGGATTTCCCGCACCGACGACACGACTTCCTGGTGGAACCGATCTTCGGCCGTCTTCACTTCCCAATTCCGGGCCGCCAAGAACCCGACCGCCGTGAGTGCGACCGCCGTTGCCACGGGAACCCCCACGGACCAAACCCGTTTCGACCATACGTCTCGGGGTTGGCCGATCAGTGTGAGTGCGAGGGGGGCAAAGAACACCCCGCCGAGGGTGTCCGACGACACCCACATCAACCAGTCCGAGAGGAAATCACCCCAATTGTGGGTGTGCAAACACCCGAGTATCACACTGCCGATCGTCGGCGCCAACACCGTGTGCCCCGGTCCCGCCACGATCAAAAAAACGGCGATGTCCCGGACCCGCAGCAAGGCCACGGAGCCGCCCAGAACTTTCCGAATGCACCACGCACCGAGCAAGGCTTGAGCCGAATAAACCGACGCCATTCCGGCGGCGAACGTCACGAACGCAGCTGGGGACAAGTCCGTGCCGCTGCGGTAGCGTTGGGCGTCGATTACCAACAAGAAGAACGTGGAGAACCAAATTCCCCACCCCATCCGGTTCCCAAAGACCAGTACCGCGACGAGACCGATCCCGACCGGCGGCCACACCGTCGGGCCAATCGTTGATGAATGGGCTGTGAGCAGCGCAAGCCAACCCGTGACCGCGCACACAATTGTCGTACCCACAATCTGAACGATCCAACGTGGCAAGATCGACTCCCCGAATGATTGCTAAAAGAAATGCACCACCGGAACCGTAGAACAAGACGCTTCACCCGGCCCTGAATTGGAACGGATTATTGTTCTGCCGTGAAGGGAAGTCAGTGCAGACAGGAAAACTGCGGCCAACGACGAGCGACGTGGTTCCATTTCGTTACGAGACGGCTCCGGCAACACCTGTGTGAAGTTGCCGGAGCCGAAATATCACTTCACCGCCACAGTGCCTTGGCTCTTGAGCCGTTCCAGTTTGGCTTTGGTAGCGGCAAGTTCTGCAACGGCTGCGTCCAGCGCAACCTTGCTGGAGGTCACAGCACCGTTCGCGGTGTCTGCTACCACTTTTGCGGGCGGCACTGCATCGGTTGCGGCCTTCACGAGCGGCGGTAGGGCCACAACTTGCGCCTGTGCTGCGGTCAGCGCCGCTTGATTGTCGGCAATAACTTTTACGAGCGCGGCCTGTTTGTCCGTCGCGGCTTTCAGAGCAACGGCACCATCCGCGATCGCCTTTTTCGCAACGGCGAGTTCGGCGGTTTGTTGCTGGGCCACAGCCAACGAGAGTTTTGCGGCGTTGGCCAAGTCGGGGTTCTGCGGCGCTTTCGCGGCGGCATCTTGAATCTTCTTCGCCGTGTCTGCGAAGATCGGCCCGGTCACATCCAATGCCACCGCTTTGTTCGCGGTTGCCGTATTCATACCGACCCACTTATCAACTTCGGCTTTGGCTGGCGCAACTTGCGGCGTGGTCATATTCACCACGTTGGTGTGATCCACAACGGCTTTCTGGGTCGCGGCCATTTCGGCGGTTACCTTCGCAACATTGGCTTGAGCCGCAACGAAGGCATCGTTTGCCAATTTCGCTTTGGCTTGGGCCGCCGCGAAGGCGTCGGTCATCGCTTTCACTTTGGCTTCGCCCGCCGTGACTGCTTGTTCGGTCAACTTCGTTTGCTCGGCAATTGGCAGCGGGTTGGTGTCCACGATCGCGTAAGTTTTGGCGTCCGCGATCGTCCACATCTTCAGCACCCCGGACCAATCCCCCGCAATGACCCTAGTGTTGTCGTGGCTGACCGTGACCCGCAAACCCAAGTCGGCGAACGCATCAAACTGCTTCTGTATCGCGCCGTTGGCGTCCCACAATTTCGTCAGCTTATCCCGGCCCGTGGTGGCGATGCGGCCGTCCATACTGAACCGCACCGACTCCACACCACCCGGATGGGCGGCCCAGTTTTTGACCATGCCACCGTTTTCCAGCTCCCACAGTTTGATCGTCGTATCGAGGCTCGCCGTGGCCAGTAAGTTGGAATCCGCCCGCCACGAAAGATCGGTAATCATGGCGGTGTGGCCACGCAGGGAATGGAACTCCCGCGCGGTGGCCGATTCCCACACGAACACCCCGCCGTTGCGGTCCCCGGTGGCCAGCAACACGCCGTCCGGGGAGAATTCGACTGACGTGACCCAGTCCGTATGCTTCTTGATTTGGTGAACCACGGAGCCATCGGCGATGGCGTAAACTTGCACCAGCCGCGTTGTCGTCCCGACCGCAATCATCGTCTGATCTGCGGAGATGTCAGCGGAGAGAATCGCATCGGTTTCGCTGGCGCCGACTTCCGCGACCTTGGCCCCGGTTTCAATGTTGTAAAGTACCGCTTTGCCGGACGCCCCGCCGCGACCCCCGGCAGCCAGCAAGAACTTGGCGTTGCGGGAGAACTTCAACGAGTTGATTTGGCCGTGCTCGAACGGCAACACCCCGAGCAAGTCGCCGGTGTTGGCGTGGTACAGAATTACTTGCTTCTGCCCACCCACGGCTACGATCGGCGCCCACGGGCTAGCCGCCAGCGCCAGTACCGCACCCGGTCGGCGTGCCCGGAGGATCGGGTCGATTTTCAGTTTGCCCAGTTGTGGCATCGGCGGCAAGCCTTCCGGCTTGCCCTTCGTGATGGCTTTCAATCCGATGTCTACCTTCGGCTTGACGGGCACATTAACTTTGCTGCCGGAGTTTTCGCGGGCGCCTTGTTCGATCCACAGCCGCAACACATCCAATTGCGCGTCCGGAATCTTGTCCGCTTTCGGCGGCATCTTCGGCTCTTCTTTGTGGGCCGACATCGTGTACAACCGCGACTTGTCCGGATCCCCCGCAGTCACGACCGCGCCCGACGCCCCCCCCTGCATGGTGACGCCGAACGTCGCCATGTTCAACCCGCCCTTCTGCTTGTCGTCGCTGTGGCAGGTCACGCAGTGCTGCTTCAACACCGGCACCACGTCGTCCACAAACGTCGGCTTCTTCGCGTCCGCACCGGCATACGAAGAGGCACCGAGAACCAACACGACCGAAAGAACAACACGCAGCATATCGAGAACCTCAGGGATCACGTTCAGTCATTCCGCGTCCGGGTCCAACCCCGCCGCAAGCAACTTCGCCTCGTTTAGGCGAACGGCGTGACGTCAGTCCGCCGGTTTCGACTCACACCGGCGGACTGATGTCGCGCCGTTCGCCGGTTTCGACTCACGCCGACGGACTGACGTCGCGCCGTTCGCCAGGTCCACGATCACGTGCCGCACGCCTTAGTGGTTGAACATGAACTCGCGGGAGTTCAGGACGGCCCAGAAGATGTCTTCGAGGGTTTGTTGCTTGTTGGTGGCCACGGTCACCACGTCCGTGAGCTTCTTCAACTCGTCGGGTTTCGGGGCGCGGGCCAGGGCACGGATGTACATTTGCTCCAGGATTTGCGGCGTGGTCTTCTTGTCTTGCAGCATCTTGCCAATGAAGTTGCCGGCCTGAATCTTCGGCCCGACGGTGTCGCCGTTCATCAGGTGGAGGCTTTGCGACAGCGTCGGTTCGAGCCGGACTTCGCAGGCGCACACGGTTTCGCGGGACGGGCGACCGAACGTCGTCAGGAAGTAGTTGCTGGTCTGGCCGTCTGCGATTTGGACGGCGCGGGCGCCTTGCGGTAGGCCGGGGAACTTGTTCTTGGTGTCGGTCACTTGGCTAATCACGTCCAGCATCGTCTCCGCGCGAATCCGCCGAATCGGGCCACGGGCGAAGTTGCGGCTGTCGCTCTCGTTCGACTTCGTGGCCAGAGTCGTGCGCTGGTACGTCGCACTGGTGCAGATGTCGCGGACCAACTTCTTGAAGTCGTACTTGTACCCGGTGAACTTCTTGCCGAGTTCGTCCAGCAGTTCTTGGTTCGACGCCGGGTTGCTGATCCGCACGTCGTCCACTTCGTTAATGATGCCCATGCCGAAGAAGTGGTTCCACACCATGTTCGCCAAGTTCTTGGCAAAGTACGGGTTCTCCGGCGAAGCGAGCCAGTTTGCCAGCACGACACGACGATCCTTGCCCGCGACATCGGCGACCGCACCGCCGAGGAACTTCGGCGGCATCGGCTTGGCGCGAATGGGGTGGTTCACTTCCCCACCCCCGGCGTTGAACACGATGATCTCACGCGGGTCGTCAGCTTGCTTGCGGCCCACTTGCGTGAAGAAGGACGCCAGCCCGTAGTAGTCGTCCATCGTCCAGCGGTCGAACGGGTGGTTGTGGCACTGCGCACACTGAATCCGCATCCCCATGAACACCTGCGCCACGTTTTCCGTGACCTTCACGATGTCGCGTTCGATTTGGTAGTAGTTGGTCGGCGGGTTCTTGAACGTGCCGCCGTTCGCGCCGAGCAGTTCGCGCACCCATTCGTCGGTCGAGACGTTGCGGGCGATTTTGTCTTGCAGCCACGTGTAATAAAGCAACATCGCCTTCGGGCTGACTTCGTTCGACGAGCGGATTTGCAATAGCTCCGCCCACTTCAACACCCACAGTTCCGCGAACTCTTTGCGATCCAATAGTTCGTCTACCAGCAGTTCGCGTTTGTTCGGCAGCGTCGAAACCAGGAACCGGGCGTGTTCCTCCGGCGTTGGCAAGCCGCCGGTCACGTCCAGGTAGACGCGACGCAAGAAGGTTTGGTCGTCACAAATCCCCGACGGTTCGATGCGGAGCTTCTTCAGCTTCGCGTTCACGAAGGTGTCGATGTAGTTGTTTTCAACGGTGTTCGGAAACTGGAACTGCACGCCCTTCGGCAACGTGATGAACGGCACGCCGATCGTGTACGTGTGGAACCGCGCCATGACGAACGCTTCGCCGCGCTCGACCGCAGTCACGGTGCCGTCACCGTCGGACGCGATCTTGGCGGCGTTTTCGTTGTTCGTCAGGAACAGCGCCAAGTTAGTCACGTCGCGGTCGGTGCCGTCGGAGTATTTGGCCCGCACGACGATGCGTTGCTTCTCGCCTTTGCCGTCCAGCACCGCCGAGGGCGGGTAGACTTCGATGCCCGTCGGCGTGGCCACGGTGGGTGCGTCGAGTGGCGCGTCAGCTTCCAGCCAGCGGATCAACGTCTGGTAATACTCGTCGCCTTCGCTGATCTTCTTGCCCCCGGTGTGCGGCACCTTGCCGCAGGTTTTTTCCACGAGCATGGACTCGGCGGGCATGGCCAAGTTGATGCGCCGGCCGTTCAACTCGCGGGTGAGCCGGTAGTGATCCCCGTCGGGGTCGAAGCCGAACAACGAGATACGGAAACCATCCTTACCCCGCGCCGAGCCGTGGCAACCGCCGCTGTTGCACCCGGACCGCAGGAACACCGGCATCACGTCCAGCTTGAAGCTGATCGGGCGGTCTTCCTTCGCCTTCACAACCTTCACCGGCACCTTCACCGTTTGCCCGATGGCGGTCACGGTCATCTCGGTGACACCGTCCGCCAGCGGCACCACGGCGAAGCCTTCGCGCTTGACCAACGCCGGGTTGGTGAACGCAATCTGGGCTTCCGCCGAGACATCACGGGTCAGCCCGTCCGGGAACGTCGCCTGCACCACGAACGTCTGCCGGTCGCGGGACGTTTCGAGGTTAATGTCAGGCGGGTAAACCGCGACCTTCACGGTCGGCTCCGCCGCCGCGCCGGACATCCCGATCGCCAGCAAAGTTGCAATGGAAAGAATCGAACGCATATGAATCAGCCTCTGATGAGGTTTGTGTGTTGTGATGAACGAGACGAATTACTGCTTCTCTTGTTCCCCCTCTCCGCGTCGGGGAGGGGCTAGGAGGTGGGGTTGCTTCTGCACTAACCCTTCTTCGCGTCCGGCTTCTTCTCGGCTTTTTCGCGTTGTTCTTGTTCGAGCCGGAGTTGTTCGAGGCGGGTCAATCGTTTGGCAACAACGGTCGCTGCGGCAACGGGGGGCGGCGCCACAGCAGGAGCGGCCGCAGTTGTGGC
>JAYSXU010000093.1:0-6000 GCA_043716965.1 Fimbriiglobus sp. | reverse complement strand
GATCACTTGCCGCACGCCTAAACTATTTGCATGTCCCACGAAGCCTTTCTGCGCACGATCATTGCCCAGCCTGACGATGACTTGCCCCGTCTCGTCTACGCCGATTGGCTCGACGAAAACGACGACCCCGCCCGCGCCGAGTTCATCCGCGTCCAGTGCGAACTCGCCCACCTCCCCGACGACGATGCCGAACGCCGCCCGATGCTCGAAGACCGCGAACACGAACTCCTCTCCGAACATGAACCCGCCTGGCTCGGAAGCGAGTTGGTCGGGCTACAAGAATGGGAGTTCCACAGGGGGGGGTTACATTCGATGACTGTGAGATTGGATGACTTAATGTCGTATCCGGATTCGTTTCACGAGTTGACCACGGTTCGGGATTACACTGCGACGGCAAATGAGGATTCGATTTCGGTTGGATCACTAGAGCAATTTGATTTGAAAGTGCTTGAAGACTACTTCACCAGTCCGTTGTCAACTCGTTTAGAATCGCTTCGCACGATGAGTTGGAGACTATTTGATAACATGCGTCGCCTCGTATCGAACAATGTGTTCCCCGTACTTAAACGATTTGAAGACGATCGAGCAATAGCTTGGAATTTTGCACCTCAAAAACGATGGCAGACTATTTTCAACTATATGGACCCAACTTATACTTCTAGTAAAGTTATTACTAATAAATCAATGACAGAACTCTCCCACAGTCAGCTAGTTTCGTTTTCAGGATACGATGAAGATATCTATCGGTTGATCGAAATTCAATCGGGCCAATTGGTGACACATTTGAAATCACTGGATGTATCAACCACCTCACCCACTGATGAAACTATCGGTAATTTTTTAGCACATCCTTGTCTGACTCAGGTTATTGATCTCGACATCAGTAGTGTTTTCAATGGCAGGAGTTTCAGCACACGACGTGGCATGGAAACACTTGCAAATTCCGAGTTTTGGTACCGAGCATCAAAATTTCGTGCCCTGTGTAGGACAATTTCGCCCAGCGAATTAGTTCCTCTATGTCAAGCATCAGATCAATCACCGATTAAGCTGCTCGATCTCGGCTACAACTCATTGCGGACTGAAGGAGTCAGTATGATTTGCGAAGCAGGGTGGGCGGATTCATTAACTTGGCTTGGATTAACACAAAACTATCTCGACGATGATTCTCTCAAAGTAATCGGGGACTCCGCACGTTTTCAAAAGCTGCGGACACTTCATATTGGACAACATAAGCACTTTCATGACGGCAATTTAATTACCGATTCTGGAGTTCATTCATTGGCCAACTCACCTGGTTTGGCAAAGCTGCGTATCCTCACGCTTGATAACGCGATATTGAACCAGGCTGGTGTCGAATCCTTGGTGAATTCGCCACATTGGAAATTGTCAGGGTTGGGTCTAAAAAGTTGTGAACTAGCAGCGGATTCGATATGCATCTTGGCCCGTTCGTCACGCCTTGCGCGGATCACGTGGCTCGACTTGTCAGAGAACGAATTGGCAGGTGATGCACTATTGCCTCTCGCGGAATCACCGTACCTGTCACGTCTGTGTGAACTCGACATTAGCCGCTGTGGTGCCAGTGACCGCGTGCGGGAAATCTTGCGCGGACGCCTGGGGCCGCGACTGAGCGACTGAGTGCGGTGGCGGGTTGGGTGGGGGGTTCTATAATGAGATTTCGCGTGCGGGAATTTCGCCCTTATTTGGAATGTGCCACGATGACCGAGCCGAGTTCGTTCGAGTTGATGAAGCCGGTTTACAAGCGGGTCATGCTGAAACTCAGTGGCGAGGCGTTCGGCCCGGCGGGTAAGAACGGGATCGGCTTGGCGGAGACGCTCGAAATTGCGATCCAACTGAAGCGGGTCGCGCAGATGGGTGCGGAGCTTGCGGTGGTCGTGGGCGGTGGCAATTTGTTACGCGGCGCGCAGTTCTCCGCCGTCCTGAACCCGAACAAAATCAAGCCCGCCACCGCCGACTCGATGGGGATGCTGGCCACCGTCATGAACGGCTTGGCGTTGCAGGATACGCTCGAAGGGCTGGATGTCGAAACGCGGCTGCTGTCCGCCGTGCCGATGGACAAGGTGTGCGAGCCGTACATCCGTCGGCGGGCAATTCGGCACCTGGAGAAGGGGCGAATCGTCATCCTCGCCGGTGGGACCGGCAACCCGTTTGTGACCACCGACAGTGCTGCCGCCCTGCGGGGCCGCGAGATCGGGGCGAACATTTTGTTGAAGGCCACGAAGGTCGATGGCGTGTACGATTCCGACCCGGACAAGAACCCGCACGCGGAACGCTACGACCGGCTCACGTACCAAAAAGTGCTCCACGACCGACTCAAAGTGATGGACCTCGGTGCGTTCGAGATGTGCCTGGAAGCGAAGCTGCCGATTCTGGTCTTCGACTTCAAAGCGGACCGCGCCATCGAACGAGCCATTGCCGGCCACACGATTGGCACGCTAGTGACCAGTGAATGAGTTTGGATTTCCGACCCCTGACCCCGATGAACGCCATGAACACCACGCTCGTTTTCAAAGACACCGAATCGCGGATGGAGAAGGCGCTCGACGTCCTCCGCAACGCACTGAAGGGCCTTCGCACCGGCCGCGCTAGCCCGCAAATGCTGGACGCCATCCGGGTCGATTACTACGGCTCCCCCACGCCGATGAGCCAGATTGCGAACATCTCGTGCCCCGACCCGTCGTCGATCATGATTAAGCCGTTCAGTGCCGACGACCTGAAGGAGATCGAACGGGCGATCCGGGGCAGCGACCTCGGGTTGGCGCCGAACAACGACGGCAAAGTGATCCGCCTGAACATCCCGCCGATGAGCGGCGACCAGCGCAAGAAGATCGTCGCCGTCATCAAGAAGAACGCCGAGGACCAAAAGGTCTCCTGCCGCAACATCCGCCGCGACGCCAACAAGCTCATTGAAACCGCCGAGAAAGACAAAGCCATCACCGAAGACGACCGCGATACGGCGAAGGCCAAGATTCAGGAACTGCTCAAAAACTATGAAGCGTACATCGACAGCGTGGCCGACAAGAAGTCGAAAGAAGTGATGGAGAATTAAAAGCAGAAGGCCCAGAAAGCCAATGAACGATCGTTCATGGGCTTTCTTTGTTCATGGGCTTTCTTATCGCGCAAATTCATCGCGCAAAAACTTCTGCGTCTCATCCCACAGGTCGGTGGCCTTCTCGAAGTCCACGTTCATTGTCTTCAGTTGCAGCGGCGTTTTCAGGCTGGGGTGCGGTGTTGTCGTTAACGTCGGGTTAACCGGGAACTGATACCCACCGCCCTTCGCCAACGTCTGTTCGGTCTCGGGTAGCAGTAGCATGTCAATCAGTTTCTTCGCACCGTCCGGGTTGGGGCAATTCGCCACAATCGCCAACGTGTTGGGGAGGTACAGTGTACCGAGGCGACTGTGATTGGGGTGGCCGGTTTCGTCGGGGTGAATGATTGCCACAGGCTTGCCCGCCAACACTTCGACAATCGCATCGTCGCTGTCGGTCATGCCGATGGCGAATCGGCCTTCGGACACGCCGGTGGCGGCTTGCTTGTTGCCCGCGACAATCTGGATGTTGTTGGCATTCAACCCACGATAAAACTCCTTCGCCGCATCGGTTCCCAGCACTTCAAACAAACACGCCGCCTGAGTTGCGGTCGTACCGAATTGCGGTTTTGCCATTGCGACCTTACCTTTCCATTTCGGGTCGGTCAGGTCGAGGATGCTTTTCGGCCAACGTTCCTTCGGGACTAAATCCGTGTTCACAATAAGCACCCGGCAGCGCTGCGCGAAGGCTTGCCAGGTGCCGTCTTTCGCCCGTGACCACGCGGGGTAGGTCTCGGCGTTCGGCGAGCGGTACGGTTGATATAGGCCCTGGCGTGCGAGGCGAATCGTGCCCAGAATCTCGTTGTTCCAGTGGACGTCACAGCGCGGGCGTTGGGCTTCTTGTTGCAACTCGACGACGAGGCTGACGGATTTGTTCGCTTCGGTGTCGAACTTGAAGACGATCGGAAAGTTCATCTTCGACTTGAGGTCCGGTAAGATCGGCTCAACGTATTCTTCGTCCTGTGCGGAGTAGACCACGACGCGGTTGTTGGCCCGCTCGCAGCCGGTGCTGGCCATCATTAGCAGCAGAATGAAAAGCAGTTTCCGCATCGTTACACCTGGAACATGTCTCGGACGTTGTCCCTGAGTAGACGTTTGCCGAGTGCGACGGCGTCAATTTCGTTCAGCCGTCCGGGGCGAACGAATTCCTCCGCCAACACGTCCGCCAAGATGCGGCGGTACATCGTGTACTTCGGCAGCACGAATTCGAGCTTGTACGCATCGGAATAGTACCCGATTTGTTTCGTCTTCGGCACCGCTTGGAGCCGCTCGCGGAGGTCGCTTTTGATGTAGGCGGGGATGTTCGAGTACCACCAGTGACCATTCGTTGTCACGTTCGGGAAGATCCACGAGTACGCCACGAGTTCTTGGTTTTGCCCGCTCGTTAGCACCGAAATCGGGAACGTGACCTCGGGGAAGCGGTTGAACAGTTCGCGGTACTGGATCAGGCTGCAACGCCGGTCGAACAGGTCTTGGCCTTGGTACACGCCCTTTTCGTAGACCTTGCGGTTCACGCCGATCATCAAGTCGAACGGCAGCGCAAACTCGCGGCAATGTTCGGCGAGCATCTGAAACACACCGTGGATAACGGTCGTCCGTGCGGAGGGATCGAGTTGCGGTGTGCCACTCAAAACGGTCTTCGCCAGCCGCACGGCTTCAAACATTCCGCGTGCCATCGGGGCGTCTTCTTGCACGGCTTTCAACGCGCGGTCGAGGTCGGCTTCACTCACGACTGCGGGTGTGAAATCCGGCGGCAACGAAATCGCACAGGCTTTCGCGCCCTTCGCTTTGAAGTGCGCAAACAACTTCCAAATCGCCTTGCGTAAGGTCGTCGAGTCGCCCACGTCAATCCCCGTCGTGCGGGCCAGCCGTTGGCGGGTTTCGGGCTTGTCGAGGTGAAAGACGAGCGTGTCGGTTCGCAAGCACGGAACATATTTGTTGGTGTCGAACCCTTCCAGTGAGTCATCGAACTCGTTGGTCAGGAAGATTTTTTCGAGCTTCGACTTGGCGAAGACTTGGCTCTCCCAATCGGGTTGGGCGAAGGTGCGTTCGGCGGCATCGAACAGCGGCCCGGCGTCCTCGGACGTGATGGCGTCGCCCGAAAAGCCGAGGAAGGTTTTCGCGATGTCCAAGAACCACCCGTACTGGGCGGTGTTGTCGAACTTCGCCATGAACTTGACGATCTCGCGGACCCGTTCGCGTGGCGACACATCCTTGGACAGCACCGCTTGGTTCATCCCGGCGGAGTGGGCTAGCTCCGTGTAGTAGTGGTAACCCAGGATGTCTTCGAGCGACTTCGAGACCGGGGCAAGCGGGTCAATGTGGCTGTGCGGATCAATGATTGGGATTTCGTTCAACGCGGCGGTCAAATCGCGGGTGAGGTTGTCGTTGGTCATTGCAGAAGCCCTCGGCAAGAAGTGGTCATTTCCGCTGAACGTCTTACAAGTGCCAGCAACAATTACAACACGGGGACGGGTTCCGACTTCCCCAAATTCCCTGCCCGTTCGATCTTGAAGCCAATCCCAGTCATCCGCAACTCCCAACCCGTTTGGCACGCGGGCTGCTTAACCCAATCCCGTCACAACGAGGCAACGAGTATCCCGGCTGAATCGAATCCCCCCGATGCTGCCAACCCCCGATACCGTTACCCTCCAGTGACCAGTCGTCACGAGTAAGGAAAGAGATTTCCCCCCTCTTTCCCGGACCCATCCCCCGCATGTCGAATTCATTCCCCGCTCACCCCACGCCTTCCCAACCGGGAGCGCGCGGGGTGATTTCTTTTCGTAGGTTCAACATATTTAGGAGTTACGCAGTCGCGGTGTTTGGCGTGCGGTAGATTGGGGTCGTTCGATACGCGCGGATGGCATCCTGGACGATCTGCCACTTTGCGGTCA
>JAYSXU010000920.1:0-21225 GCA_043716965.1 Fimbriiglobus sp. | reverse complement strand
TTGTTCCGCCAAATGTCAATGTCTTCCATACGAAGCTTCAACGCGCCACCCTGCGACCGGGTACCCTGTGACCGAGCGGACAGCCAAGCAATCAGGTAGGTGCGGGCGTTCCCCAAATGTTGGGCACCCGTCGGCGACGGAGCCAGCCGACCAATCACGGTTTTCATGCCATTTAGTTTACCCCGTCCACCATGACTTTAGACGATGGCAGGATTGGTTTTTTGAACTGCGGTCACCAGTGCGGGGGTGTGCCTCATGGAAGTTGTCGGAAAATTTGTACACCGTGTTAGCAGATCGGGTTTTCAACCCCACCGGGGTTGTTCCCTTAGCCCAGGGTTGCGGACCGGAGGTCCGTTACCCTGGGGGCTGCACCCATTGCCGGGCAGCATCCTCTGCGTGGCAGGTTCCCAGGGTTTCACCCTGGGCTAAGGAACAACCCCGTGGGGGTAGAAAACGAAGATCAAATCGACAAACCTCCACCAACAAATGTGCCGCCTACTCACCTGTGCGTAAGCGGACTCGATCATGCCGACGAGATCGGGTGGTGAGGTTGTTCTGCACGTCGAAATGCCCCAGACGGAATCGACCAATTCTGCCGATTCACCCATTGACTGAAATCCGGTGTTGACATGTCGTACTTAGCTTGTACTATTTACATTAGCTGTTGAGATTGCATCTCAGTCTCAGCGTAGTTTCTCACCTGCCCGTAACACAGTTTCCGTTACAAATCCTTTTCCAACAAGGAGTTGCTGCATCATGCGTCAAACACGCCGTGGATTTACTCTGATTGAATTGCTTGTCGTCATCGCCATTATTGCGGTGCTGATCGGGTTATTGTTGCCAGCGGTTCAGAAGGTCCGCGAAGCGGCTAGCCGGATCAAGTGTGCTAATAACCTCAAGCAAATCGGCCTCGCCATGCACAGCTACATGGACTCGAACGGCACCCTGCCCGCGAACGGGAACTACGCCTCGAACGGGTACGCGATCACGACGACCAACGCTTGGTCAGGCATGGCCCGAATTCTGCCGAACATCGAACAAGAAAACCTCTTCCGGGGGATCGACTTCGCCACGTCCTACAACGTGCAACCGGCGATTAGCTCGAAGCGGGTGGCCACGTTCATCTGCCCGAGCGAAATCAACGACAAGGGCTTCGGAACCGACGCAACGTATGGCAACAAACACTGGCCGATTAACTACGTCCTGAACGAGGGAAGCTGGCCGGTGCTGACGGCAAAGCTGACTGCCATGAAGACTGGCGACGGCGCGTTCGGCCCGAATCGCGGGTATCGACCTGCCGACATGACCGACGGGATGAGTAACACACTGGCACTCGCCGAAGTGAAAGCCTTCACGAACCGGGTGAGTGGTGCCGCTGCCACAACGACGTTCGCAACCGCCCCGACGCCGCCCGTCAACCCGGCGGGCCTCGCCGCCTTCTCCCTCGCAGCGCTGAACCCCGCGTCGTTCACCCACGTCGAGTGGGTCGATGGCAAAGTCCACGAAACCGGGTTTACCACCGTGTTCACCCCGAACACCAAGGTGATTTATTCGAGCGCCGGTGTTGATTACGACGTGGATTTGGTGTTGGCAGCCGAATCGAGCCTCGGCGACACCTACGCCGCCGTGACCGCTCGAAGTTTCCACACAAGCGGCGTCAACACCCTGCTCATGGACGGCTCCGTGCGGTTCGTCAACAACAGCATTTCCCAGGCAACGTGGCGGTCCCTCGGCACCCGCAACGGCGGCGAAGTCATCGGCGATTATTAACCCGCCCCGGTGGGCTGTGTCGATGTGCGAAACGAGTGAGGGCCGACGCGGATCACGTTGCCGATGGCGTGGATGCCGATGTGACTTGGGAAATGGTGGGTGTGCGATTCGCCGTGCACGATTGCGACGGTGCGGTCCCAGGCGGTGTGATCCATGTTGCGTTGTGGCCAAGTTTCGCGTTCCCAGATTAGGCGAAACAGCGCTCGAACGATGTCGCGGGGTGCGGCGATCAGGGTGGGCCGATCGAGGATCACGAGATTGCTTGCACGCGGCTTTTCGGCTTGTTGTAATAGGCTAGCGGCAGCTTCGCATTGATGGGCATAAGCCCCGTCGGCTTGTTCGGAAAGTTGCCCGAGGACCGTGACCACTTCTGGGTTGAAGGTTTTCAAGAGTGGCAACAACTCGGCCCGAATGCGGTTGCGGGTGAACGCGAGATCGGTGTTCGTGGCGTCTTCAATGTGCGCGATGTTCTGGGCGTGCAGGAACGCAACCACGTCAGCGCGCGTCACGGTCAAAATCGGGCGGATGAGCAGCAACCCCGGTTCCGTTTGCCCGTTCAATACCCGTTTCGCCGCGATGCCTCTTAATCCTTGCAGACCCGTCCCGCGAATCAAGCGATGCAGAATCGTTTCGGCTTGGTCGTCCGCCGTGTGGCCGGTGGCGATCCACTTTGCACCCGTTTGCATGGCAACTTGCGTCAGCCAATCGTAACGCAACTTTCGGGCGGTGGCTTCCAGGTTGCCGCGTGTTTGCGACGCAATTGCGGCCACGTCCGCGCTACCAACGTGGAACGGCAGTCCGCAATTTGCTGCGAGGTGTTGCACGAATGCAGCATCCGTATCGGACGCAGTGCCACGCAGTTGATGATTGAAGTGCGCCACAATCAGCGGTTGGCTACTCGGCACAAGCATCAAGCCGTGCAGCAACGCCACACTGTCCGCACCACCCGACACCGCAACGACACCAGAACCCGACACCATCGCGTGCCGCTGAAAGAAGTTGCCAATCTCCTGAGGCAAACGTGACACGACGCCATCCCGGCAATGAGATTCAACTCTGGTGACGGGCACACAACGTCGATCACGTGGTCGTAGGCGGCGTGGGCGCTGACGGCGATGCCGAAGCTGCGGAAGTCGGGTCGCCAACGGCTGGGCCGGCGGCATCCGCGAAGACGACACCATCATCACCCAAAACACCAGCCGCTTCGTCCCGCACCGAATGGCGACGTAGTAGTCTCAGGCGTCAGTGTCGGAGTCCATTTGCCGTTCAAAAGACTGCCGTACCAGCCCCATAACATAGGCCAGTTCATTGAGCGACGCGAGTCCAACTTCTACGTCGCCGTTACCCCAGTGGCCGACAGCAGACACATCCTTGCAAAGACACCGAGGATCGTTGATCTCCGGGAATTTCACGTTCAGGGCCAAACGTAATCCGTTCGCCTGGGGCGTGACATCTACGAAATTGGTCTCCACCTTGTAGGCTACGTAATTCCTGAGAAATACCTCTGTCACACGGGGATCGAGTGCTGTGATTTCTTTACGCAATGCTTCAAACAGTTCACGCATATTACCGAGAAGTTTCGGGTGATCGTTGATCGTGTAACCCGCTAATGCTGTTTTCTTAGGTTTGTACATGGCCATGATTTCAGCCGTTAAGCTCGGCGACTTCCAAACCTTCACCGCGATGTGAGCAAGTTTATCGGCGCGTGCCTTGATAGCGTCTTCATTCCATTGTTCGAGCAGGCCTAGACCCTGATTGAGTGTAAGAGGACTATACTTCAAGCCCTGCTGTTCACCAGATTCGTTCATATCGCGTTTTTCGATGAAGGTCTTGTCGCTGTAGGACGAGTTGTAGGCGGTTAGGGTGAGGTTCCCGAGAGTGTGCAGCCAATCCTTTTGAATGCGTTTCCAATCTAGGCCGAGGTCATCGCGCCACTTGGCGGAGAGATTCTCGTTCTGCGGTAGGATATGCTCAATGGTATATTCCTCGACTGGCACACGCTCCCTGCGCTCGTGGTTCTCCAGTCGTCGGAGCCAATAACTGCGGGTACGAAAGTTGTAGAGGTCACGGGTCTGAAGGTCACGCCGGAACGCCTCATCGTCTGGGAATCGCTGTTGCGATTGCAACTTAAGCAGATGCGCCTGAATGCTCTCAAGGTAGCGGTCTTTTTTGAGCGCCTTTGAAAAACTTGCGAAAGTTTTGTTCAGCGAGTTCGGCGGGATAGAGCAAATCGCTCGGCGGAATACGTATGCCTCGATCAGTCGCACCGCCGACACTAACTCCGACTTAGAAAGTATCTTGGTCGTGTAGTCGTGGTATAGTTCCAGCAGGAAGGGATAGGCCGGGTCAACCTTGAGTTCGAGCAGGTCATGGAAGGCAAGTTTGAGATCCTTGTCTGTTTCCGCGCCGAGTGCCATCGAGCAGAAGTAGCGGGCGAAATTACGGATGTCCTTGACCAGCACTTCCACTCCGGCTTGCGCAATTACAGGCGATTGTGCGTGGGTCTTGAAAACCTCGTACACCTTGCGCAAGTTGGGAATCTCGCCGGTTTTCATAGTCAGGTAATGGCGCATGAAGCCGTCGAAGTGCGTGCCGTAGGCTTCCTGTCCGAAGTCCACCTCCATCGGTCGCCAAAACTGTTCATAGAGCCGCGTCTGCAACTGCGGCTCCAACCCCATCAGGATGAAGTTGCGGATTAAGTCGGCTTGGCTCAAATCGAGTCCGGTGGAGTTCATGCTCTCGAAGATGAGTTGCGGGTTGTCCTGGCTTCGGTTGAGAGCGATGTCCACTACCACCAACTTCGACAATCCCTTGCAGACCGCAACAAATTCACCGTCGCAACTGGCAACCAGCTTCTCAAAGTGTTGAAAGTTTTCTGTCACCCGGCGAGAGTAGTCTTTCGGCTGATCGGTCTCACCTACGATGGCTGTGAATGAAGCCTTGTCTGTCTGGGAAAGGATTAACTTGTAGTGCCTCTCGCCTGTCTCCTCGGGGTTTAGTAAATAGCGGTTTTGTAGTTTGCGACGCGAAAATCCATCAATCGGTTCGGTCTCGCCGAGCGCCTTGGCGAGTGCAGCGATGAGCAACATCACTGTTGTCAGGCGCTGTTGACCATCAATGACCAGCAGCGGCGAAATGAGGGTTGCTACCTCAATCCCCTCTTCGATGTAGACTATCGAGCCGATGAAATGTACGGCAGTGGCATCGTTGTTGCCCGTGCGCACGATATCATCCCATAACTGCTTGCATTCTTTCTCGGTCCACGAGTATGTTCGCTGGTAAATAGGAATAACAAATTGATCTGCCTTCTTGAGCAGGTCGAGCAATTTCGCTTCGGCGGCTTTCATAGTTCTTTACCCGGTGAGTAACTCGTTGGGTGTTCGGAAACCACAAATATCAAATCGGTACGTATGTCATCATTGCTGGCAAAGATAGCAATAGGTTCATTGTCCGGAATTTGTGCGAATGGAGAACAGACTTATTCCACCGACACGCCGACGAGGATGTCGTAGGCGGCGTGGGCGCCGACGGCGATGCCGAAGCCGCGGAAGACGTACAGGGCCGTGAAGTACAGCCCGGCGACGAAGCGGAACAGGAACTTGACGGCGACGATTTCTTCGCCGCTTTGGCCGACGTGATGGGCGGCGGAGAAAGTGAGTGCGGCGGCAATTGCGGCTAGTGGGATGGCGACGATTGACGGCAACAACACGAGTCGCAGCAAAAAGCACAGCCCGGCGAAGAGGCACAAACGGAACAGCACTTCTTCGTAAATTCCGGCGCCGATGTACGTGACCAGTTGCGTGGCAGCGGGCGTTTGGAACTGAATGCTGGCGGTGGGAATGCCCCATTGCTGCATCAGCGGGGTGAAGTTTTTGGCAATCGTCCACAAGCCGACCGCGAACAGGACGCTTTCCAACATCATGCCGAAACAGGTGGCGAGTGGTTCGGTGGGACGGTCACCCCAACTCCAGAAACTGCGAATGACCAGAATCCCAACCACGAGAATCGGTGCCGCCCACATCTGCCCGAGGCCGTAGCGTTCCAACCCCCAGCGCAGCCACTCGTCGGCACCGTTCCGCATCCCGGTCGCGTTGACGCCACCGAAGTACAACACGCCACCCTCGTACACGATCATCAACGGCAGCAAGAACACAAGACACGCCCAGGGGTGCCGCGTGGCAGAGAGATAACTGGTCATATCCGAACCGTCGATGAGTGAGGGATAGTGGGAAGTGGGAAGTGGATAGTGGATAGTCAATCCGAAGAAAGATTCTGCTCGCCTACTCTTCTCTATCCACTACCCACTTCCCACTATCCAGGCGTTCGCTCGGGGCGGAATAATCTTCACGCACACAGTTCGGGATATTGCCGGGACAACAGTTTCGTGCGTTCGCTGGCGCTCAGAATCCGCACCACGCTGCCCCGTTCGGACGCGGCGAGATCGACGAATTCGGGGCGGGGCAACACTGTGCCGGACGGGTCGGCTAGCACCGCGACTACGGGGCGTGCCGTGGCCCGCAAGTTCGCGCGACTGGTGTGGTTCGCAATCACCACCCCGATGCGGCCATCGGTTAATTCAACCACCGTGCCGATGGGGTGGAACGATAAATGGAGCAGGTATTCGCTAAAATCCCGATCGACTCGCCCCGATTCGGCAGCGAAAAGCGTATCGGTTAATGCGGTGCGCGGGTCTTTGGCAACACGGTGCGGGCGCTCGCTGGCAAGCCCGGCGTAGTGGTCGCAGACGTTGAGCAACCGGGCCAGTGTCAACACGTTGTCACCGGGAATCGCGTTGGGGTAGCCGGTGCCGTCGGGCCGATCGTGATGCATCGCAATTGCGTCCGCAATGTGGCCCACTTCGGGGAACAAACCGCGAATTAGGTTCGCACCCGTCGTCGGGTGGGCTTCAACCGTCCGGCGTTCGGCGGCATCAAGGGGCGTGGTCTTGCCCAACACCGTGGCCGGGACGCGCAACATGCCGACATCCATCATTAACGCCGCGATCATCGGAATCAGCGGTCGGCCCGCCCATTCAAAATCGTGTGGCACAATCCGGGCGACAACCTGCGCAACCGTGATCGCATGGGCGGCCACAAACCGCGCCGGTGGTGTAGTTTGCAATCCACCGGAATAGCTGCACGTGGATTCGGGGGCGGCGTACAAGAACCGCAGCGGCGTCGCTTGCCGGGCTTCTTCGAGCAACTGTTCGCCCAAGTTCCCGAACCACGCCAAGTCAACCGCCCGCCCAACGGTCATGTCGGTCAATCGCCGCGCCAGTCCATCAATGCGGTCCGCGTCGCGGCGCTTCACCGACACTGCCGCTTGCAACACCGCGAGGCGATCGCGCACGGTTTGCAACATCGTGTCCAGACCTTCACAAAATCGCAGTTGCACTTCCGCCGAGCCGGGAAACGCCTGCACCATTCGCAATGCCGCTTCGGTCAAGCTGATCGTTTCGCGGTGGTAACAGACCAGCGGATCGGATTGCGTAGACGTGTCCGAAGCCAACCCCGCCAACAACGGCTCGTCGCCAAGTTGCCGCTGCACGGCCACTAACCCCTGTGCTTGTTGAAGCAATTGCCGCGCCTTCAACGTCAGCCGATCCGGTAGCGGCCCGTCAATCGTCGATGCCCCGGTGAGCGACCGCAACGAACGCCCCAGCAACGCCGGGTTGTCCGCCAACCGCGTGGCAACTTGCGTCTTCACCGCGTCCGGTTCATCAATCCCCGCCGAAATCGCAACGAGGTGCGGCGTTCGCTCCAGCCGTTCCCGAAACGAGGAAATGCGATTCAACAATGCCCGTGTATCGCCCATTTGCCCCACCCCCAGCATCCGACAAGTTCCCGTGTCCGTAATCATCGACAATGAGCAAGGTAAACTTGAACGATTCTGCGGGTTGGATGGCGCAAAATGGGTGCAGCTAAAATCTCTGGGGGACAAAGATAAGAATGTTCACCGCAGAGGCGCAGAGGACGCAGAGAAAGCCATTCAAATTGACTTGGATTGCTCTGCGCTCTCTGCGACTCTGCGGTGAATCGCTTTTCTGAGACCCAGAGAAATGAGTGACTCCCGGCAAAGCATGCGTGAAGTGTGTGGATGTGCAAGAGCCACACGAATCATGATTCGTGGGCGTTTCGTTGGAACGCTGTTGGTTGCCTTCGATTGCCGTGTTGAGTCCTGTGTGCATTCTCGGTATCTTCAACGAACGGGTTTGTCATGCTTTTCGGGGAGGGTTCCGATGGGATTCGTTGTTTCGTTGATACTGGTATCACTGGCAGCGCCGCCGACAACGGAGCAGGTTTTTGAACAGCGGATTCTGCCGATCTTCAATTCGCCGAACCCGTCCAGTTGCGTGCAGTGCCACTTGGCCGGGGTGGATTTGAAGAACTACATCCGGCCGTCCAGCACCGAGACGTTCCTCTCGTTGCGCGATCAAGGGTTGATCGACCTGGATGCGCCGGAGAAGTCCCGCATCTTGGCGCTGATTGCGATGGGTCAAGACGAGAAGGCCACGCCGAAGGTTTCGCAGAAGGCCCGCGATGCGGAGTACCAAGCCTTCGCCGCGTGGGTCAAGTCGGCTGCGAGTGACCCCGTGTTGCGGACTGCCCCGAAGCTCAAGCCGGATGAACTAGCAAAACCGACGCGGCCCAACGAAATCATTCGCCACGCCCGCAAGGATCGGTTGCTAGAGTCGTTTGAAAACACCATCTGGGCGATGCGGTTTCGCTGCATGAATTGCCACATTGATAACAGCGCGCAAGCCCGCAAACTGATCGAAGAACATGGCGAACAAGTCGGCTGGTACAAGGCCACGCCTGAAGCGACGCTCGATTACTTGATGGGCAGCAAACTCATCGACGTGAAGAAACCCGAAAACAGCCTGCTGCTCCTGAAGCCGCTCGAAATCGTGAAACACGCGGGCGGGGAGAAGTTCGTGGTCGGCGATCAGGGGTACAAAGCGTTTCGCCAGTTTCTGGAAGACTACGCCAACATCGTCGGTGACAAGTACGACGTTGCCACGACGTTGCCGAAGTCACACACGATTGAAGCGTTCAGTACTGACATTTGGTTGAAGCTCACGAACACCGCACCGGGTTGGGATGAGAAGCTGCTGATGGTGAAAGTGTTCGCCTGGGACGCAATCACCAACACGTGGGAAACGGATCCGATTGCCACCGGCGACCGGCGCGGGTGGGCCAAGTACAAGTTGTGGCAGCACAGCCTGACCGTGATGGCCCCGAAGGATTCCGAACGAGCCAAGGGGTGGAAAACCGGCACCCCGAGTCTTGCCGGCGGACGGTATCTCGTGAAGGTGTACGTCGATGGCAGCGGCAAGTTAGCGAAAGACTGGACGGCGGAACTTAGTGAAACCGACTACGTCGGCTGCGCCGAAGTGCAATCGGCGTGGCCACCCGGCTACGGCAAAATGACGCCGGTTGACGCCGGGAAGCTGACGAAGGAATAAGGGGCAAAACGTTCGGATGAACTTGCACTGTCGGGCCTCGCAAAGCCTCGACCACGACCTACAAATCCGACGCACGAAAATCTAAGCCGCCGGCATCGCGTTTGAATAGGGCCAGTGGTGATAGTGCCACGGCATTCTCGAACCTAGTTTTCGGCCATTCGCTTTTCGTCGGCAGACACGACATAATAAGGTATCCGCTTTTTTGTCTCAGGCCGGACACTGTTCAAGGAATAGCCATGATGCAAACTCGTTTCGTTGTCGTGTTGTCGATGGGGGTGTTGGCGTTCGCCAATTTGACCCCGGCGGCGGACCTGGAGAAAGACCCCGTTATCGCGCGCATGAAGAAAGACATTTTCTTCCTCGCCGGTGAAGAGTGCGAAGGACGGGGTACGGAGACGAAAGGGATTTTGATCGCCGGTGATTACATCGCGGACACCTTCAAGCAAGCCGGCCTCAAACCGGCGGGCACGGACGGGTACTTTCAACCGTTCACGATTGCCGGTTCTAGCAAACTGGGTACGCCCAACACGCTGACCTTGAACGGCCCGGACGACGCCAAGCTCGAACTGAAGTACGGCACCGACTTCACCCCGACGGGGCTTTCCGCGACGGGTAAGAAGTCCGCCGAGTTGGTCTTCGTCGGGTACGGCATCACGGCGGAGAAGCCGAAGTTCGACGAGTACGCTGACCTCGACGTGAGTGGCAAGTTTGTCGTGCTGTTACGCAAAACGCCCTTAGCGGATGCCAAGGACAATCCCTTCGAGAAAGACGCCCCGACGGCAGCGGCTTTGGCGAGCAAGATTGCCCTCGCGGTGGACAAAAAAGCCGCCGGGATTCTGTTCGTCAACGATGCCACCTACGGCAAAGATGGCGACTCGCTGATGGACTTCCGCTACGCCGGTGGGCAAGCCGCCAGCGTGCCGGTGTTACACATCAAGCGAAAAGTGTTGGACACGATATTGGCATCCCAAGAGAAAACCCTCGCGGACATCGAAGCCGCCATCAACAAAGATTTGAAGCCACAACCCGTTGCCTTGAAGGGTTGGACCGCAGACACCGAAGTCACCATCTCGAAGGGGTTGATCCCCACCCGCAACGTCGTTGCCGTCTCCGAAGGGCACGGGCCACTGGCGGATGAAACCGTCGTCATCGGGGCGCACTACGACCACCTCGGCTTTGGCGAACCCGGTAGTTTGATGGGTGCGGCGGGCAAGGGTAAATTGCACTACGGTGCGGACGATAACGGTTCCGGCACGACGGGATTACTTGAGATGGCACGCCGGTTCGGCGCGGTCAAGGAACGTCAAGGTCGCCGGGTGGTGTTCATTGCTTTTGCCGGTGAAGAACGCGGTCTGTTCGGTTCGATTCATTACTGCAAAGAGCCAACCTACCCGCTCACCAAAACGGTCTTCATGCTCAACATGGACATGATTGGACGAGTCATTTCCGTGGACGACGACACCTCGGCATCACCGATGGGCAGCGTTGCCGGTGCGAGTGCCACGGCGTCCCAAGCCAAAACCACCGTGAAGCGCGACCGCGTCGTTGTGTATGGCACGGGCACGGCTGAAGGCATGGACACCATCGTCACCGATGCGAACAAATACTTTGACTTCAAGATCATCAAAGTCCCCGGCGGTTCGGGGCCGAGCGATCACGACTCGTTCTACCGCAAAAAGATTCCCGTGCTGTTTATGTTCACCGGCACCCACCGCGACTACCACCGACCGACGGACACGCCGGACAAGGTCAATCTCGCCGGCCTGAACAAGGTCGTCGGCTTCTCCGAGATGTGCCTGAATTATTTCGCCACCCAACCGAGTAAGCCGAAGTACCTCGTGACCAAGGGCGGTTGGGAAGACCCCACCGAGGAACGCACCTCGCGGTCGTCTCGCCCATCCATGCCAAAGCTCGGCATCATGCCCGGCAACTACGAAAGCACCGAAGGCGGCGTGTTGGTCGAAGACTTGACGCCCGGCGGCGCGGCGGAGAAAGCCGGAGTCATGCCGAAAGACGTGGTGATCGAAATTGCGGGCAAGCCGGTCAAAGACATCAACGCCTACATGACCATCATGGCGAGCCAGAAAGCCGGGACGGAAATCGACATCGTGGTCGTCCGCAAAGCCAAGAAGGTGACCGTGAAGGTTACGCCGTTGCCGTAAACCCGATCAGGCGAACCGGCTGCGTAAGCTGCTGGGTGGTCAGCCGCAATCGGGTGCCAATGTTACCACCCAGGCGACTGACGTCGCCGGTTCGCCGGGAATGCAAAAATGTCGCAGGACACCCCGCAACGGCATCTAGGGTATAATGCCCCGAACCGTGACCATCACCATCCTGCCCCGTTCGGTTCACTCCGGACGGGGTTCCTGAATTGATTCGACATCATGGAAGCCTCGATCTACGTTGCCACGCAAATCGTCCGCCTCCCGGATGTCGCGGTGCCTCCCCCCGGCGGCCCGGATGTCGGGGAGTTATTGCGGCAAGTGCTGGACGTTCAAAAGGAACAACTGGCCGTCTTGAAAGCCCAACAAGCCGCCCAAGACAGCCAAGCCCGATGGCGGGCATTCCTCGCCCGGTGGAACACAGATTTTCCCGACATCGGGTTGGTCTGCAAACAGGTTCTCCCGGTCGTGGAGCGAGCCTACCTGGAGTTGATCCGCGAGTTAACCGACAAACTCCGGGACGAAGACGCGGGCCTGGAAAACGAGTTCATCCTGAGCGAATTTCTGGACCGCTACGGCGCCCGCCTCGGGCAACTGGGCATGGTCCTCAGCCAACTCGGCCCCCTGGCCGACGCGGCACCTGCGGATGTTAGTAGTGGATAGTGGATAGTGGTTAGTGGCTAGTAAATGCACAAAAGCCCATGCATCATCATGCATGGGCTTTGACTCCCATACTAACCACTGCTTCTGCTTTCTAACCACTATCCACTGTCCACTCACCACTACTCCGAGAAGTATGGAACTCGTCGCTACGGACTTGCAACGGATTCGGGATTTGTACTACCAGGGCCGTTACCGGCAGGCTTTGGCGGTCGGGGAGCCTTACGGACCGTTGCGAACCTGGACTGGCCCGGCGTCGCGGTTGATGGCGGGTCGGTTGGCGCTGCAACTCGGTGCGCCGCGGATGGGGCACCAACTTCACCTCGTGGCGTTCCGGGAAAGCCCGGCGTACCCGGAAGCGATCTACTACCACGCGCGTTATCGCCTCGAAACATTCGGCCCGCTTTCGTGCTGGCACTTCTTGCGGCAACACCCCGATTGGTCGGACGCACAACCGGACCTGCGGGCAGACTGGCTAGCGGTTCACGCCCTCGCCGCAGCACGCCTGCGCGACTTCGACCGGGCGGATCGCTACCTCAACCAAGCGGATGCGATTGCAGTGGATCGGGCATGGTTACACGTCGAGCGGTCGTCGGTTCTGGAATTGTGCGAGCGGCCAGACGAAGCCCTCGTTTCGGCAAAGCGTGCCCTGGAAATCACGCCGTGGTTCCGCCCCGGCGTGCAAGCGGTGGCTCATTTGCACCAACGGGCGGGCCGCGATCTGGACGCGATTGAGCTTCTCACCCAAGCCGCCGACCACCTCGAAAGTGGCGTGATCCTCGCGCACCTCGCCACGTTGCAATACGACCAACGCCGCTACCACGACGCTCGGCGGAGCTTGAATCAGTACGCCGAACTTTCTCCGTTGATGGACCGTGAAGTCACGAAGTGGTTGGCGGCACGGCGGGCGGACGTGGCGTACTTGCTGAACGAACCCGCTGTCGCGGTGCAGCAGGCGAAGCTTGTCGGCGAAGATTTTTACACCCAGTTCGCAGAGCGATTGGAAGCGAACCCGTCCACTGATGCGCTTCAATCCACGGCAGCACGGATCGTATTGCCGGTTAATCTGGCGTGTGGTGACACCCCACTGACAGCGACGGAAATCTTGGGCCGTTTCTGGGACCGCCCGGTCCCGACTATGCCAGCGGATGCGCCGGTGGCAATGGACGGCATCCCGGATGCCGCTGAGCGCCGACGCTTCGACGACGCCGGTTGGGCAACCCGTGAGTTCTCGTTGACACTCGACACCGCCGGGGAACTGATCGCACGCGGGTTGCCGTTCATCGTCACGTTGGTCGAAAGCGGCTTCGGGCAGTCGCGGTTGATCCTCGGCGTGGATCGGATTCGGAACAGCGTGTTCATGCCCGAAGGTCTCGAACAGCGCCCGATTGAAGCGCCGATCACGGTCTTGCTTGAACGCTACCAAACGTTCGGCCCCCGTTGTCTCGTCGTTGTTCCGATAGAAGAAGCGGCCAAACTCGACGGCCTGTCGCTTCCGGATTCGTACACGTACAATCGCCTTCATGCCATTCAGTGTGCGCTGAACGACCTCAAGTTCGCCGAAGCCAAATCGCTCATCGCCGCGATGCAGAAGGAGTTTCCCGGCCATCGACTCACGAAGTACGCCGCAGTTGCTTGGGCACGCGCCACCGCGCACCCGGTGTTGTTGCTGGATGCGTTGACAGACTTGTTGGTGGATTTTCCACACAACGCGACGTTAGTCCTGGCCAAAGCGGCGGTGTTCCGTGACTTGGGTCGAATCCCGGAACGGCGGGCGATTCTCGAAGCCGAAGGGGACCAGACCAGTGCCGAACCGCTGTTGATGCAATCGCTCGCGCAGATGATGTTGCCCGAACCAAAATCGCAAGACGACGCCACCCGGTTGCTACGCCGGTCGATCCGCGTTCGGCCCCATGCGGCGGCGGGGTATTACTTGCTCGCCACGCAACTTTGGGAGCACCAACTGTTCGACGAAGCGGCGGACTATTACCGATTTGCGACGTGCCTGGACGACCGCGAAGAGCAGTTTGCCGAAGCGTACTCGCGGGCGCTACGGACACTCAACCAAAGCCCCGACGCCTTGCGGCTGTTTCAACAACGGGCCAATCGCGGGGCGTTGCCGTTCGCGCCTGCGGTGCGCTCCTTGTTCCACACACTGCACGACCGCGAGGACGTTGACTTTGCGTTTGCGGCGATCGGCAAGGCGATCGAAAAGGCGCGTCACGTGAACGGCAACTCGCCGGCGGTAGAATCGACTTCGGTGCTTGCCGAATTGCTGTTGTTCCGGGCGGAGATGTTGGCGAACGCGGGCAAACACGCGGAAGCCGAAGCCGATCTAGCGGCCGCCCAACCCTACGCCGTGCCTGCCGTGTGGTTCCGCAACGCCGCGCGACTGGCGCGGATCAAGCCCGATTACCGGGCCGCTGTCGAATATATGCGGGACTTGCTCACGCACGAGCCGCTCGTGGCGGACAACCACCGCCTCTTGGCGGGGCTGATTGCGGACACCGAAGGCCGGGACGTGGCCACGCGGTACTTCGGCGAACTCGTGCAGCGCTACCCCGACCACTACGGGGTTGCGAAACTGGCTGCCGAGTTTGTGTACGCCGACCAGGACACCGGGCCGATTCGCAACACCAACAAGCTGCTGGAACTTTGCCCGCACGACGCCTGGGCGCACCGCCAATTGGCCATGCTACATGCCGACCGCAAGGACCACGCGACGGCCCTCGCGGCCATTCAGAAGGCGGCCGAGTCGGAACCGACCCACCCCTCGCATTACGCCGTTCTCGCGCACGTGCACCGGCGGGCGGACCGGGTCGATGAAGCGTTGGAGGCGTTCCGCGACGGGCTGAAACGGTTCCCGGATCACGAGCTGGCAATCTACGAAATGGTCCAAGTCTCGCGCGGGTTGAAGGAGAAGAAAGCCACACTCCGGTTCATCGCGGAGCAACTCCACGCGACCCCGCACACGGGCGACGGCCTGCTTGCGTACTTCAACCAAGCGAGCGAACTGATCGACGAGCCGGAGGAGTTTGAACGCTTCTTGGACGAACTTGAACGCTTCTTGGACGAACGCCCCGACCTGTGGCAGGCGTGGTCGATCGTGATCCAAACGATGACCAACGCCCAGCGGGTCGATGAAGCGTTGTCGTTGGCGCGGGAGGCGACGGAACGATTTCCCCTCGTGCCTCGAGTCTGGATCGACTTGGCGATTCTTTGCCGCATCATGGAGCTACCCGACGAGCGGCTCGACGCTTTGAAACATGCGGTCGCGGTCGCGCCGGGTTGGGTGCCGGCCGTGCGCGAACTCGCCGACGCCCTGAGTGAGGCCGAACAGTACGACGAAGCCGTCGCGGTTCTCGAACGACTCGTTCCCCGCGCCGCGATTGATCCGCTGGCACACTGGGCGTTTGCCGAACGACTGTGGCAAGCGGACCGTGGCCAGGAAGCCATTCAGCGGGCCATGCAAGCGGTGCGCTTGGACACGGGCGCGGACCCGCGCATCGAAACCGCGTGGAGTGCGGTCCTTTCGTGGACCGAACGCATCGACGAACCGGAGGAGGCGATTGCCCTGGCCCGATCGCTGACGAAAGACCGGGCCGGTGACCCCCGCGCGTGGCTGCGGTTTGCCCGCTGCATTACCGATGCGTCCAAGGCCAACGAAATCCTCGGCGCCCTGGACACCGCGATTCGGCTCGACCCGCGTAACATCGAAGCGCACGACTTGAAAGCCGAACGGCTCGCCGCGTTGGGGCGGTTTGACGACGCCTTGGCGGCGGCCCGGCCGGCGGCGTTGCTCGCGGACTTGCCCCTCGTCTTGCAAGGTCGCGCCGCCTGGATCGAAGCCCGCCGTGGCAACTACGCCGCCGCGATTCCCCCAATGCAAGCGTTGGTGGCCGTCGATCCCGACTACATCTGGGGCTGGCAGCAACTCGCCGAGTGGTACAACGACACGGGCCGGGCCGAAAGTTACCTGGAAGCCGCCAGCGAGTTGCTGCGGTTGCGGCCGGACCACCCGATGTCCCTGACGATGCGGGGCGAAGCGAAGCTTCAAACCGGCGACCGCGAAGGGGGCAAAGAAGACCTCCGCGAAGCCCTCCGTGTTCACCCCGGCTATTCGCCGGCGGCGGTCATTCTCTTCGATGCGTGCCTCAACGATGCAGAATACCGGGACGCCCGGTCCGCGCTCGCGGTGCTTCAAGAACACCTGTCCGGGCCGGAAGTCCTCGTCAAGCAGATTCAATACGCATCCCGCACCAACGACCAGGAAGGGGCGGCCCGCGCGTTCGGTGAACTCTGCACAACGCCGGGCGACGGTCCCGCGATGTTCATGCAGATGGGCTTGAACGAGATGCACTCGCTCGACCAGGGCGAGAAGGCCGCCGAACTGTTGTTTGAAGCGTGGCAGTCGGACGAAGAGTTTAGCCCGTGGGCGGGGATCTTCTGGCTGGACACCCCCGACGGCGATTCCGCCGACGACGAACTGAAACTCGAAGCGTGCGATGTCACGGTGAAGCAGTACCCGCACTTCGTCCCGGCCCACGACCGTCGCGCCGAGCAACTCGCCATGATGGGCCAGTACGAAGAGGCCGCCGCCGCGTGCCGTCCGGACGGCGTGACGCCGTTGCCGATCGCCCTTCAGGGCCGGGCGGCGTGGGTCGAAGCCCATCGCGGGGACCGCAACGCGGCCATTTCGATCATGAAGAAGATTCTCGTCGAGGAGCCGGACTACAGTTGGGGCTGGCGGCAACTCACCCACTGGTACGACGCCCTCGGGCGAAACCGCGACTGCCTGGACGCCGCCGATCAACTGGTGCGGTTGAACCCCGTCGATCCCGTGGCCCACGCCATTCGCGGCGAGGCCAAGCGGATGCTCGGCGACAACCGCGGCGCGAAGGAGGACTTCCAAAAGGCCTTCGAGATCGATCCCGCGTTCCAAGCCGCCGGGCTACAACTGATCTCGTCGCAACTCGACACGAACGACCTGATCGGCGCCGCCCGTTCGCTGGCAGTCTTGCAAGAACACAGTGACGGCCCGCTGGTGAAACTGCGGGCACTCCAGGTCGCAGCGCGGCAGGGGAACCTCGATCAGGCCCGGAAGATTTTCCGCGAACTGCTCGCCGACCTGTCCGTGAACCGCAGCATCTTGCAAGAAGCGATTACCGACTTCCGCACGGCAGGATGGCAAGCCGAAGCGGACGATGAACTCGATGCGGCCACCCGAACCGACAACATGACCCCCGCCGCCGCCGGGGTTTGGGCCGATGCGTTGATGCTGTCGAACCAACCGTGGAAAGTTGCCGACAACCTGTCCGGGTTGATCGAACGGAACCGTGACGCGGGCCGGGAAGCGGTCTTGATCTACGCGATGGCAATGGCCGTGGTCGGGCGCACCGATCCCGCCGTGACCACGATTCAACGGTTCGCGGAAGTGTTACGGCAAGAAGACAATTCCTGGGCACGCGCCGGCGCGGCACTCGTGGAGGCGAAGCAGTACGAACACGCCGCCGCGTGGCTCAGCGATTGGTACGATCGCCCCGACCGCGAGAACTGGATGCTCCGCCCGCTGTTCGATTCGTACCAAGCGATGGGCGAAGATGAAAAGGCGGAACTGATCGCCCAAGATGCCATCGGCATCGACGAAGACGAGGACGAGTACGCCGCCGATTTCCTGGCGTGGCTTGCCCTGTTCGCCGCTGTGAAGGGGGACACCGAAGGGGCGGAAGAGTACCTCGACCGCGTCGAACCGATCGGCCAACCGGACGGCGTGAAACTCGTCATCAAAATGGCCGAAGTGCTGATCGACGTGCAACGTGCCGACGACAAATCGCGTGCCTTCACTGAAGCGAAAAAAGACCTCCAAGCCGCCGCCGACGCCTGCGCCAGCAAAGACCTCCTCCCCGGCACCCCCCGCTGGTACCAACGCGCCGTCGCCCGCCTCGCGCAAGACGCCAACACCATCAACGCCAAACTCTGGGCGTGGTGGCAACGAGTCAAGCCGTGGGTGAAAGCGGTCTGAGCAGTAGTAGCCTATTTGCGTTGACGGTAGCCTGATAGGCAGGTCAGCTCCTCCCGCCACTGATGTCGATGAACGTGCCGGTGGAATAAGATGCTTCCTCGGAGATCAACCAGAGGATCGCTCGGGCTACCTCGTCGTGCTGGCCGCCGCGCTGCATGGGAACGGTTGATTTGACCCGATCGACACGCCCTGGCTCCCCGCCGCTGGCGTGGATGTCCGTGTAAATCAATCCGGGCCGGACGCCGTTCACGCGAATTCCCTCGGCAGCGACTTCGATCGCCAAGCCGATGGTTAGGGCTTCGATCGCCGCCTTGGACGCGGCATAATCAACGTATTCTCCGGCCGCTCCCAACCGTGCCGCCACAGACGACACGTTCACGATAGCCCCGCCCCTGCCGCCCAGCTTGACGGACATTCGACGGACTGCTTCGCGTGAGCAGAGAAACGCCGACATGACATTCGTCGTCAACACGCGGGCGATCCGATCGGCTGTCATGTTCTCGACCCGCGATTGCGTTTCGAGAATGCCTGCATTGTTGACGAGTGCCGTCACCGTGCCGAGGGACTCATCGACCGTGGCGAACAACCGGACCACATCCTCTACTACCGACACATCGGCTTTTACGGCGATCGCCGTCCCGCCAGCCCGGCGGATGTCCGCAACAACGGCCTCGGCCCCCTCGGAGCTTCGGAGGTAGTTCACGCAAACCGCGTACCCACGAGCGCCGGCCATCCGGGCGGTCGCCGCACCGATCCCCCGACTCGCGCCCGTGACCACGATGACAGGTTGCATGGGTTCCATCTCCTCAGGCTCGATTCATACATCGGTCGAGGGGCTATGCGTTACGAAAGATCCGCAGGCCCGCCGGGTCCGATGCATCGCTTGGCGCTACATTGCGCCGGTCAACGGGGGCGGGTGCCGGCCGCGCTCGGCTTCCTCCAGCCGGATCGCCACCACCAGCGGTCGGTTCATCGCTAGCGCCGCTGCTGTTGCCCTGCCGGTCGGGGTGAGCGGCACAACGACCACACCCTCCCACCGGAAGTGGTCCGCCCACCGTGGGCGCGCGGGTTGAACAGCGGGGCGTCCTCACCTGATTCGGGGTCCGGGGCCACTTGCCGCGCGCACTTCCGTAGCGAACACGACACGCACGCCAAAGCCAGATTGGTCGCTTCGGTCGGGCCACCTGCCGCCCGTGGGACCACGTGATCGATGTGGAACGTGGCTTCCTGCCCGGCCTGCGACAGTCCGCAGTACTCGCACCGACTGCCGGCCCGCATCACCACCTCATTGCGGAGGTGGGCCGGGATGTCGCTCACGCCGCCCCTCGCTCGGCCCGGAGCCGCAGCACGGTGAGCAGGTCGGCCAAGTCCACCAACCCCTCGGCCTCGGCCCGCTCGTCGGCGGACAGAAGGTGACCCGCGTCCTGGCGGTCGAGCAAGGATTGGAGTCGGGCGGCGACGGCAGCCGGCAACCGGAACCGTGCAAGGTCGGCGGACGGGTCGATAGCAAGAGTCAGCGGCATGGCGAAACTCCGGGGTGGTATCCAGCTATGATAGTAGTTGGCCCGGTTGGGGCTTCGCAGAACGTGTGCATTCAACAGCGCGGACAACAGCGGATTGGTAGTTGCAGAAACGAATCATGCCCCGTTGTCTGCTGTATCGCTTGTGTCTGCTGTATCGCTTGTACGGCGTGGTTTGCCGCCCGCGAGTGGTCAGCCTAACGACCATCCCCCATGCCAGCCGGTTCGCCGAACGCCCCGAACTGATACGCCGTGACCGCCAACTGAAACGCCAGGATGATGACCGCCGCGACCTTGTTCCCGACCCCCCATTTTTTCAAATTGAAGGCCACGTCTCGTTGGTCGTAGTACACGTCACCAGTGAGTACGATGATGCACACGAATAGGATCGCCGGGCCGAAGCAAAGGCCGAGAAGTGTGATCGGGCTGATGTATGCCGATTTTCGATACCACGGCACTTCGCTGTATTGCTGATACGCCACAGTCACCCTCCGCAGCCGAACAGATGTTTAACCCAATCCCGACATGGAATAAACAATTTATGAATCCACAGATCGGATAGTACCGGGCTTCCGAACGCCGGGTCAATAATTTTCTTGCGATCCAACAAACATTTCGGACAAAACGACACTATTGCCAGTTACGGGGCTTTGCTCTTCTCCAGGAAGTGCAGCACCTCGGCGGGCGTGAGGTAGCCGTCGTTGTTGCGGTCCATTGGAAGGAAGTCGGCGATCGGGCGGCCCTTTCTTCGCCACTCGTACAGGCCGACTTGGCCGTCGCCGTCGGTGTCGTACTCGGCGAACCACGGGGGCAGGCCGGGTGGGTAGTTGACGTGGCGGGCGATGGGCTTTTGTTGTTCGGCTTCGGGTGGAGACGGACCCTTCATGCCTTTTGGCAGTCGGATCGGGATGTCGCCGGCGGCGACTGCGTCGGCGACGATTTGATGATGGGCGAGGAAGAACGCCTCGTACTCTGTGGGGTCGATACTTCCATCGCGGTTCCGGTCCCACTTTGCCAGTTGCCCGCGTAAGCCGTCGGTCATCTCGTCGGGGCTGAGCAGGCCGTTGCCGTTCTGGTCGAGCCGGCGGAACATCTTCCCGGCCTGCTCGATCCGGGTCGCGGGGTGGACCGTCCCCAGTGGCATGATGTCGTTGCGGCGGATCACGTTGAACAGCCGCTGCTCTTGTTCGGGAGACTGAAGTTGGTAGGCCAGCCGGACCTCGCGCAGGATCGCCTGATCCGACTCGGGGGTCGTCTGGTACAACCGGCGAATCTCGTAGAAGAGTTTCGCTTCCCGCTCCGGGGTTGGGGTTTTGTACTGCTTACGGAGTTCGTCCAGCACGTCGTTGTCAACCTCTAGCGGCGCCTTGTACGCCTCCTCAATCTCCCGAACAACGGCCCGTGTCTCGTCGGGCGGTGGCTTGACCGCTTTCCCATCAACGGGCGGAGGCTGACTGAAGCACGGCACCGCGACGACCAAGAGTGCAAGGATGATCGTCGCCAGAAGTGGAAGGTTCCGAATCCGCATGGCTGAAACCCCCTCATTGACCGACCCAAGCGTTGCTCCACGCTTAACATGCTAACTCCCGCATCCCGTCGCCGCAAGTTATTACTGTCGAGGGGGCG
>JAYSXU010000919.1:0-7094 GCA_043716965.1 Fimbriiglobus sp. | reverse complement strand
TACGATTCGGCGACGGGGTTAGACCGTTCACGCCGGTAAGCTTCGACAAACGCATCATAATCGGCAGGCGTATCCACACCACGATGGGCAGTCGGGAGTATGCCGACCCGGATGATTCCGCCGTGGCCTAGCACGCGGAGTTGTTCCAATTTTTCGGACAGTTCCAGCGGGTGGGGCGGCGTTTTCGACAACTTCAAAAGTGTCGCGCGGCGGTAGGCGTATACGCCGAGGTGCAAGAAAAACTGCGGCGGCGTGGCGTGAAAGTTCGGCGTGCCGTCCCGAACCATCGGAATCGGGCTGCGACTGAAATACAGCGCCCGCCCGCGGTCGTCGGCCACGACTTTCACGCAGTTGGGACTGAAGTACGTTTCCGCGTCCCGGATCGGTGTCATCAGTGTTGCGACTTCGGCGTCCGGATCGTCCAATAACAACTTCGCCACGAGGTCGAGTCCAGTGGCATCGAACAACGGTTCATCGCCTTGCAAGTTGACGACGGTATCGACATCGAGCGTCTCTGCGACTTCGGCAATCCGATCTGTTCCGGAGACGTGATCCGACCGCGTCATCATGGCCCGACCACCGAAGGTTTCCACTGCTGAAAAAATGCGCGTATCGTCGGTCGCCACGATCACGACGGTTGCGGACTTCGCGCGGAGGGCTTGCTCGTAAACGTGTTGAATCAGGTACTTGCCGGTGCTCCGCAACAGCGGCTTTCCCGGTAGTCGTTGCGATGCAAAGCGTGCCGGAATCACGATGGCGGTTCGCATCGTCAACTCGTCCCGCTGTTCGGAAGGTTCAAGCCGTTGAAGCTATTCAGCCGCGCCCGCAGTTTCTTGTGGGCATCCGTGCGGCCATTGGCCAACGTCATCGCGTCTTGAAAACTCAGACCTGGGTCCGGGAACGGGAGGCGGGCGAGCGCGTCCGAGAGCGGCGTGGTCAGGTGGTGGCGTTCGCCTTCCGTCGTCACGACGATGCCCAGCGTCCGCAAAACTTCCAGGTCGCGGTAGAAACTCCGAACGTCGATTTTGAGCTTCTTCAAAATGACGCTACGCATCCGAGGGGTGCCCGCGACAAGATTCAGGAAGGTAAGAAGACGCGTGACACGCGATGCCGTGAGTGTCGGCAGGTCGTCATCGGGGCGAGTCGTCGGCATAGTGCTTCCTGCTTTCGGTAGTCGAGGTCCCGACATTCGGTCAAGCACGTCCCTGTCTAGCCATCACGAGTGGATGCCGGCGAAGACCCGCCCTCCGTGGCGGGTGGTGTGACTCATGGGCATGATCGTAGATAGCCGACGCGCTGAAAGCAAGTTCTAGAGTTGTTTATCGTCAACGAAGTTCAACAGTTCCTCGACGGTACACTGGAGTGTGACCTCGCTCGACTGGCTGGAGTGTAGTTGGACTAGACGTCATCGGGCGGCACCTCCGTGAAATTCTCGGTGTGGTAGCCAGAGTAGATCCGTCCGGATTTGTGGTCGGCGACCACGCAATGGCCGGGCATGTTGGGGATGTCTCCAAAGAACACGTAAACCCGGTCGGGCACGAACGGGTACTTGTCGTGGTACTCGATCGGCACCAGATCGAACCGGAACCGAACGAGGCTGTATTGCCGTGGAATTGGGGGTTCGTCCATGTGTGCGTCTACTTTCTGCTGATCGAAATCTGCTCAATCACTTCGGCGTCACCCATTTGAAAAGCGTTAGCCCCGTCAGATCGCGGACGGCGATTTCGTCTCCGCAGACGGCACCGTGTGCCCAGGTTTCGGCGTCGGCGACTTTCTTCTGGCTCAGGATTTCAAACTCTTTCGGGTTGGCTTTCAACAGGTACAGGATACCGTTGGAGTCGAGCGCGAGCAACTGGTCGCCGTTGGCCACGAGGCTGCAATACGCGGTGAAGCTTTTCTCCGACCGCCACGTCTGCTTGCCACTTTTCAAATCGACACACACAAGCCGTTGATCCCGCCCGAGCAAATAAGCATTCCCGTCCACGATGACGGGGCTGGTCATGTGCCCTTCGTACTTGACCGCCCAACCGTCTTCCGGAAGGAGTTTGACGCCGTCAGACTTGATGCGAAACAGTTGGGTGGTCCCGCCGTAGGTACTCGTAAACACGCCGTCGGAACCGAACGGGACCGGCGTCAAGATGTTCATCCCGCGGAACGCGGGAACCGCACGTTCCCACAGGACATCGCCCGACTCCCGATCCACGCCCGCCATCTTGGTGCGCGTCTGAACGAGGAGTTGCTCTTTGCCACCAACCGTTGCGATCACCGGCGACGAGAAGGCGCTGCCGTTCATGCCGCCGTCGTCCTTCAACGTCCGCCACAACACTTTGCCCGATTTCGGATCCAGCTTCACCAGAGACGCGCCGGCTTGGACGTAGACGCCCGTGTCATCCACCAGTGGGGAACAGACGGTGCCAAATGCCGGGGTTGCCGACTGGAGTTCTTGCACGAAATCGACACGCCAAATCTGCCCCCCGGTTTTGGCATCGAAGCAGACCAGCACGTCCTTGATCCCGGCCACGTACAATTTGCCGTCGCGGTAGGCCGGGGTTGATCGAATCCAACTGCCGTTACGTGCCGCGAAGAACGGCACTTCCATCGCCCCGTCCCACCCGGACGTCCAGAGTTTCTTGCCGGTTTTGCGATCGTAAGCGGACGTGACCTCCCGCTTCTTCTCGACAGTTGCCGTGGTGAAAACGGTGTCCTCGCTCACAATCGGCCCGGAGTAACTCGGCCCAAGATCCTCGACGCGCCAGAGTTTGGTCAGTGCGGCACCGTCCAACGTGGTTGGCCAAGCCGGTGCGTTCAGCACAACGCCATCCCGGTTCGGCCCCCGCCACTGTGGCCAGTCCGCCGCCGACAACGGGAACTCAGATGCAATCAGCAGACCGAGAGTGCAGGCAAGATACCGCATGGAAATTCTCCTTTTCAGAAGGTCACAGGAAGGGTCAGGCCACTTTGGGAAACAATTCGAGCCAGCGAGTTGAACCGCTGGCCCGGCAGACGTGTTCGAGCCGAATCAGAGCTAGGCGTCAAGCGATGACGGCACCGTCAGCGCTTGACGGAGTTTTGTGAGTGCGGACGCTTGAACTTGGCGGACGCGCTCTTTGGACAGCCCCATCGCTTTGCCAACTTTTTCGAGCGTTTGGTTCGCCGGGTCGTCGCCCAACGAGAACCGTTTGGCGAGAATGGTTTTTTCGCGTGGCGAAAGCAACGGGTGTTCGTCGCGGAGAAACTCGTCTAGCGGGAATTGGCCCAGCGTGCTTGGCTCGGCGTGAAACCGGCCGCGTGGTTCGCCGTCCGGCAGGGCGTCGAGTGACATCGAGCGGGACAGCCAATCGGTCGAGAGGCGTTGCGACATTCGGGACAACGCCCGAACCAAGCAGGTGTAGGCGTAAGTGCTGAACCGAATTCCCATCCACGGGTTGAACGCCGCGACCGCTTGAATCAGAACGATGTGACAATCGCCGATCATGTCTTCGGCACGATTTTGTATCGCCATCCGCCGCCGGACCGCCCGATATATTAGCTTCCGGTTTCCGAGGACGATTTGATCCCGCAGGCCGAGGTACCACTTCGTCCAACGCTCCAGTTCGATCGTCGATCGCGCGTTACGCATACGATGGGCCGCGTAGTGCATTCGTTTCGCGTGCTCGCGGGTGACGTCGTCGGGCATGTATCGATCAGCGAAGTCGATCGGGCTGTCGAGCAGTTCGGTCGGGTCAAAGAGTCGCTTGGCGTCTTTGTCCGCAAAAATGGGGTGTGTGATGTAGCTCGGGAGGCTCGTGGTGCGTTGCACCCGCCGCGTCTCGATAATCGGCATGACCAATTCTAATTCAGGTGTCGTACTCATGCTTGAGGCCCTTGGTTTGGTGTCAACTTGATATACAGGACGTTGTCGCAGATGCTAACGTTTTGGACGATTTTTTTTCGACTTTGCGAAAACTACTACACTTTGCAGGTGTCGATTTACTAACATTAAACTAGTGAATCGTCTGAAACGTGCGAATCGTCCAAATCGAACATATGATTGCCGCAGTAAGCCGACTAGTCAAGTAAAAAAGAGATTTTGATAAAAAACTCTGAGCCGATGACAAAATCGTGGTGATTTGAAGTTGTTTGAACTGCAAGTTTCGGGCCAATATCGAAGTCCTTTCACAATCCTTACCAATAAAGTCATATGAATAGTTCAAACTCGGAATCGTCTTCCCCGAATGAAAAACGGTACGTCAGCACGGCCCAAGTGGCACTGGCACTGGGCGTGAGCGTGACGACTGTGAAGCGGTGGGTCGATGAAGACGTACTACCAGCCCACCGCACGGTGGGCGGGCATCGCAAGCTTCTTCTGGCCGACGTGCTCCGGCTTGTGAAAGCGGGCAATCTGCCTCAGGCAAACCTCGGCCTGTTGGTCGGGAAAAGTAGCCCGAGTTCACACGTCGATATCGAGTCATTGGGTCAGCAGTTGAACAAAGCAATCGAGTCCGGCGACGCGGAATTGATTCGCACGCTGATAATCGGTGCGTACCAAGCCGGGGTGCCGGTCGAAAGCTTGGCGGACCGGGCCATCGCACCCAGCTTGGCAAAGTTGGGCCACGACTGGGCCGACGGTCGGGCCGATGTGATGGAAGAACACCGGATTACGCAAGCTTGCCTTGCCGCGCTTTACGAGTTGCGGGGGATCCTGCGAACCAAGCCGATGGAGAATCGCCCCGTCGCCGTCGGCGGCGCGCCGGAACACGACCATTACATTATGCCGACGCTGTTGGCGAAGTTAACGCTGCTGGATAACGATTGGAACGCGATCAATCTCGGCCCGCACACGCCGTCCAGTGCCTTGGAGGCGTCGGTCGAGGCACTATCGCCCCAGTTGGTTTGGTTGTCCGCAACCTACTTGCCAGACGTGGAAACCTTCCTGCGCGATTACCGCAAGCTGCACCTGTTGTGCGAAGAACGCAAAATTCCCATTGCCATCGGCGGGCAAGCACTGCGTGATGACATCCGCAGTCGGATGCAGTACACCACGTTCGGCGACGGGTTCACGCACTTCGCCGCGTTTGCACGATCGCTGCACCCACAATCCCACCGCCCTCTGCGTGGCCGAACGAACGGTCCTAAGAAAGCGAAAAGAGTGGTCACTGACGAGACGCTTGGTGACGACCAAGTGCCAGGAACGCGCTAACGTTTCGCTGCCCCACGCCGGATCCACTCATCGACGAAACTACCCACGAACAGCGTGACGCCGACGACGACCGGGATCACGTCGTTGGGGATTTCTAAGAAGGTGACCAGGTTGCTGAGCAGCGGTAACACTGCCGCACCGAGTGCCATGCCCAGCATCGTTCCTTCGCCGCCACGTAAACTCACGCCACCCAGAACCGCACCAGTGATGGCTTCGAGTTCGTAGCCTTGGGCCGCGTTATCCGGTTTCGCGCTGCCGTAGTTCAGCAGCAATAGCACCCCCGCGAAGGCGGCCAAGCTCGAACACAACACGAACGTCACCACGCGGTACCGTCCGACCGGAATCCCGGCGTAGCGTGCGGCTTGGTCGCTGTAGCCGATGGCGTACCAGTAGCGCCCGTAAACCGTTCGGTGTAGCACGGCTCCGAAGATCACCGCGATAACGGCGAAGACGATCAGCATGGCGGGAAATTTCAGCTCCTCCGTGGGGGCTTCTTTCCCAATCAGGAAATACTTCAGCGTTTCGATTGAGCCTTTGAACTCGGGGTGATTGTCTTTCTCCAGAATCTGTTGCAGCCCCACTTCACGCCCGCTGGTCATCAGCCGGGCCAGCCCGCGAAAAACGAACATGCCGCAGAGGGTGACCAGGAATGATTGCAACTTCAACCCGTTCACCAGCAGGCCCTGAATGAGGCCGATGAAACTCCCCGCCGACACCGTGACACCCAGCGCGACCGCCGGGTGAATTCCGTTTTTCATTAACACGCCAAAGAGAATCGCACCCAAGGCGACGACCGACCCGAGTGACAAGTCGATGCCGCCCGAGAGAATCATCAAGCCCGCCGCGAGTGTCATCACGCCGTAGAACCCTTGCCGGTTCGCCACGTCGATGAGGTTGCCGGACGAAAAGGCGTTGTCGTTCGATGCGTAGAGCGCACCGTACATGACGCACAACAATACTAACACACCAGCGATGCGTTTCATGCCACGTGGCCCCCGGTTGCGAGTGTCATGACAGCTTCTTCGTTGAGTTGTTTCCGGTCCAAGGTACCCGAGAGTTTGCCTTCGTGCATGACTACGACGCGGTCGGACATGCCGAGCAGTTCTTCCATGTCGCTGGTAATCATCCAGACGGCGACGCCTTGGCCGCACAGTTCGTCAATCAGCGTGTAAATTTCCGCCTTCGCGCCGACATCCACGCCGCGCGTCGGTTCATCCAATATCAGCACTTTCGGCCCACGGGCCAGCCACTTGCCGAACACGACTTTTTGCTGATTGCCGCCCGAAAGGAACCCCACGGTTTTCGCCGCATCGGGTGTCCTCACTCGCAACCGTTGAATCATCCGTTGGTGCAGTTCGCCTTCTTGGCCGCGAAACAACCAGCCGGCCGCACTGATGCTGTCCAGGTTCGGCAGACTGAGGTTGAAGCCGACGCTGGCCTCCAAGATCAAGCCGTGAGTCTTGCGGTCTTCGGGCGCTAACAACACGCCTGCCCCAATTGCGTCCACCGGCGACCGAATCGTGATCGGTTCACCGGCGATCCGGAGCGTGCCCGCCACGATACGGCGGATCCCGAACACCGCTTCGGCTAACTCGGTTCGCCCGGCGCCGACAAGCCCTGCCATGCCAAGAACTTCCCCGGCCCGCACATCAAAACTAACCGCTTCACTCGGCCCGTTGAGGTAGCGCACCCCCGAGACGGCGAGGACCGATTGCCCGTCAACCCGACGATGGATACGTGGGAAATACTGCGTTAAATCCCGACCCACCATCAACTTCACCAGCGCATCGTGGGTGATTTGTGCCCGGCTTAGCTCGCCGGAGAATTTGCCGTCACGTAGCACGATGGCACGATCGGCAATGCGGGTAATTTCGACGAGGCGGTGCGAAATGTACAGCACCGACACGCCCGACGA
>JAYSXU010000918.1:0-2415 GCA_043716965.1 Fimbriiglobus sp. | reverse complement strand
CGGTCGCGGTTGCACTCGGGAACAAATCGGCTGCCAAAGTCGGCGTGTTCAACGTGACGATCGGCCCGCGGGTTGCGAGGGTGAAGTTGAACACTTTCGTGGACTGATTCCCGGCGAAGTCGGTCGCCGTGAACGTGACGGTGTGCGCACCATCTGCGGTGCCGTCGGTCGGCAGTTGCGGCGTGAACATCATGTTCCCGTCCGCATCGACTGGGACCGGGAACGTGGTCCCGTTGTCGGTCTTCGCGGTCACCATCTCCACGCCCGAGACGAAGTCCCGAACCCGGCCCGCAACCGAGGGGTTGACTTTCGTGCTTGGCCCGTCCACGGTCACCACGGTCAACTTCGGGGCAATCGTGTCCTGCGAGAGGTTGAACACGTCCATCACACGGGTCGCCACGTTTCGACCGAGTTGCTGACCGGCTTGGTTCGAGAACTCGTAATGGATCCCGCCATAAACCCGGCTGCGACCCGCTTCAGTGGCCGCAGCCCGGAAGCTCGGGAAACTTCGCGTGACACCGGGAAACCCGACCGATTGACCGGAAAAGGCGTAGTTGTCCCCGAACGACGCGGTCAAAATCTCGGCGGCGGCCCCGCTGAACGTGCTGTGGCCCGAGACGTATTCCGGGAACGGCGGCGTCGTGATAAGCGGGAGCCAATCCGCGTCCCCGGTGGTGTCGGGGTTGCCGTCCTCGGCGGCGAGTTGAATCGCGGTAATGGGTCGCCACAAGCCGTACTCGTACTTCACGTCCCAACAGGCGATCGCGGAATCGGCCAACGCCAACGAGAGTTCCGCGAACAAGCGCGCGTTCGCCGCGAGACTGTTCCCACGGGCCTGGGCCGCGTTAAACGCAATTTGGAGCCAGTGGCCGGCCGGTGTGTCGGTTCCCGCGCCGTCGGCCCAGAACCGCGCAATTTGCGTTTGGTCAGCCGTGCGGGTCGTACTATCGCGACGCCCAATTTGTTTGACCTCGTTCAACGCAGCCGTGTATTCGGCACTCGTCAACGCGGGCGGTGCCGCTGGTCGGTATTGGTTGCCAGAGTCGATCGTAAACGGGTCCACTTGACCCCAGTTCGCCAACAACGGCTCGGCAAAGTTCGGTGCGGTCGCCACGTAGGCACCAGGGGCGCTGTTGGTGGAGTACGTGACAAATCGGTCGTAGCCGTCGGTTTGACGTTGGGTGATGATCGCAGTCGCAATGGATTGGCCCAATGCGGTGCCGTCGTCTTTGGATTGGCCGTTCGTCACACCAGCAAGACTCAACGCCAGTTGGGCATCGAACGTCGCTTGTTGCACCGGATACAAGTAACTCAAAACACGGTGTGCCGCGACGGCCACCGCTGTTGGGAGTGACGTTCCCGGCGCTGCCGTCCGCGTGACGAAGTACCCGGGGCGGCCTTCAATCGCTGAAACGGCGTCGAACATCGCCCCGGAAGTCATTGCCAAGGACCGGGTCGCAATCGGCGGCGTGCTGGCGTCACCCTGCACGGCCTGAAGCGCGACCGTGATCCACGTCGTCACCGCATCTTGCTGTGCGGCGGAAGCGAGCCGGGTAATTGCGGCCGGTGTGAACGTCGAGACGTTCCCCGCTTCATCGGTGACGGAAACTGTGAACTGGTTCGCGCCCAGACTGAGCGGAATGTTAGCCAGCGTGAACGACCCGGTCGCACTCGATAACCCCGACAGTGCTGGGCCGACCAACTTGACCAAACTGTTCCGCTCGGTTACCCCGACGAGGTTCACGAACGCGGCATTCGTCGTTAACGGATCACCGGCTTGCGACCCGACCGACAACGTCAGTGTCACGGCGGATGGGGCAACACTATCGACGGTAATCGTGAGCGGGTTCGACATCTGACCCGCAATTCGCCGGGCCGTGATGGTGTGCATTCCCTCGGTTTGCGTCGGTAGTCCAAACCGCGCGACACCCGCCGAGACGACCGCCGTGCCCACGCTGACACCGTCGGCGAAAAACTCGACGGCTTCGCCAGTGGGTGCCGAGACTTGAACCGTCGGCGTGTTGAACTTGGTGAGGTTCGTGGCCGGGTTCCGACCCGTGTTACTGGCCGCGTCCAACGTCGGGGTCAGCGTCGGCCCGGTCGTGGTGACGCGCTGGATTACGGTCGATGCGGTGGTCATGTTACCGGCGACATCGAATGCCGTCACGGCAAAACTGTTCGCACCGCTAGCCAACGGGACATCTTGGAAAATGAACGAGCCGTCCGCTGCAGTCGAAATCAGCGTCCCACTCGACCCCAGTCTCAGGAACGCACCGGGTTCGTTCTTCCCGACCAAGTTCGCCATGTCCGCTGTGGTCACGAGGATGCCGCCCGGCAACGTGATCGTCGGCAACGGCGGTGCCACACGGTCGAGGGTCAAATTCACAACCGCGATTTCAGACGCCAACCCCAACG
>JAYSXU010000917.1:0-7106 GCA_043716965.1 Fimbriiglobus sp. | reverse complement strand
ACACCCAACAGGTTTATGATGCAATCCGTCTGGCCTCACCGGGCGGCTTGGGCGATGCGCCGGAGCAAGATGTGCGAAAGCCACCCACGGTTTCCCTGGTTGAAGCGATGAGCATGGCGGCGGATCGTGACCTCATCGCCAGACAGTACGCTAACGGCTTCGCGGACGTGTTCAACTTCGGCGTGCCCGCGTTCGTGGCTGCGTTTGCGAAGTTCGGGTGCATCGAAGCGGCGGTGATTGATTGCCAGTTGCGGTGGATGGCCGAGTTCCCTGATTCGTTGATTGCTCGCAAGAACGGCTTCGCGGTTGCGGAAGACGTGCGACAGCGGGTTGTCACGGTTCAAGAATTGGGCGGCCTCGAAACCCACGCTGGATGTGCGGCGGGCGTGGCACTCGACCGCTACCTCCGCTCCGACGGCAACAAGCTCAACCCCGGCACGACCGCCGATCTGGTGACCGCGTGCCTGTTCGTTGCGCTGCGGCAGAATAAGGTGAAGCCGAGTGACCCGTTCCCTTGGGCCGTCCCCGATTGGCTGTAATTATGGCAACCGAAACCTTCCAAATCCGCATCGGCAAAGATCATCTCGTGTTCAGTTGCGGCCACTTCATCAGCTACGCCGGGCACCAGTGCGAGAAACTCCACGGCCACAATTACCGTGCGGCGGTAGAGGTCGTCGGGCCGCTCGATCAAGACTTTTGCGTCTTCGATTTCATCGCGTTGAAGCGGCACGCCAAAGCGATCACGGACGAGTTGGACCACCACATGCTGCTGGCCACCAAAAACGCGATCATCCACATCGCGGCGACAGCGGTGAAAGTTCACGTCACGTACAAAGACCGCGAGTGGCTGTTCCCCCGCGACAACTGCGTACTACTCCCCATCGAAAACACCACCGCCGAATTGCTCGCTCAGTACATCGCAGGCCGCTTGCTGGAAAGTTTGAATCGCGAACACCACTTCACCCCCGAACGGTTGCGCGTCGAAGTTGAAGAAAACGTCGGCATGTCCGGGACGTATGAGTTTCGCAAATGAGGTCGCGGTCAATCCTCTCGTCAGGGCCGAACAGGTTATCAGTGCGGGGCTTACTTCTTTTTCTCCGGGGCAACGCATTCGAGACGGCATTGAGAGCCTTCAACAAGTCGTCGAACATCGCCTTGCCTTTGTCGCCCGTCGGCGGAGTGTTCGCGATCGCCGCCACCAACCTGTTCGCCTCGGCGCACGCGGTCAGCCATTTTTCTGCCTCGGCCCGCTGCTTCAGTTCCGCCGGGTTCGGTTTCAAGTAGGTGCCGGTCAAAACCGCCTCGGCCGGCGCCGCCGTCGGGATCGCGCTCGACACCGCAGCCTGAGCGACTGCGGACGCCACAGCCGCATGCGCCATTAGGGTTTCACACGCCCGCAACTTCGCCACGTCCGGGCACAATTGAACCAGCGTCGCTTGCATCTCGGCTAGGTGCTTCGCGTACTGCTCGGGCCGGGTTGGGCTTTGCTCCCAGTTCTTCCTCGCGTCCGCCAGTTGCGTTTTCAAGCGGGCGATTAGTTCGGCGGGCGTAGGCACTTTCTCTTTTTCCGCAGCGCCCCCCGCCGTCTTCGCTTGGTGCGCCTGATCCACTTGTGGTTGCGCGGCAATAGCCACCAACGCTAGCCCTACTACGATGACTTGTGCGGTTTTCATGATGTAGTCTCCTTCCGGACAGTAAGCGTTGGGCGACAACATTGAACTGTACTCTCGCCCGCCCTTTCGGTCAACGGCCCGAGTGGAGGCCAACCGTCGCCATGATAACGAAAAAAACACCGGGGACTTGCGCCCCCGGTTGCGAGTTGCGGTAGCGGGATTATTTCTTGGGAACGGCGGGGGCTACTGCGGGCGGAACGTCGGGCATCGTGGCGACCTTCGCCTTCAGGGCGTCGATAGCGACCTTCATTGCGGTGTGCTGATCCTCCAACTTTTTGATCTCGGCCAGCACGTCGGCCTTGATTGTGTTCCCACCCGTACCCACTTCACCGGGCGTAACTTGGTCTGGAGTTCCGAGGGAGAAGGTGACAAAGCGCGGCGTGACGTTGGCCATCTCGCGGCCACCTTCCATCGTCCAGCCGGACGCGACGAACACGTTATTAAACCGTGGGTCCGGGCGGGCCGCGCAGTAGTCGCCCCACATCTTGGACGACGGCCCGCTCGATCCCTCGGCCCCGGCAGTGGCTAGCTTCCAGGAGTATGTGGTGCCGTCCTTCATCAACACGCCGACCGCCTGCGACGGGTTCTTGACGCGGCCGCCGCCGTAACAAACCGTCAGACCGACGGTCTTACCGTCCCGTGACAGGGACACGGCGGGTGTGGCGAAGGCATACGCCGTGTTCTGCAAGTGCGGCTGAGCGACCGGCGTTCGCTCGGCAGCAGTCGTCGCCATGTCCACCACCGCGACCCGGACGTGCGGATGAGCGAACCCGTTCCCGCGGGATGCCGTCCATGCAAACCCGACCTCCTTGCCCTGCACCCAACCGGCGGTCATGCGGGGGTCCGTCCGGTTCCCGCTCAGCCACACGGTCGGCGTGTTCCCGACCTTGTCCAGGCACTCCGACAGGTAGTCATCGTCACTCCAAATTTGCACCTTAGCGGTGCTGCGGTTCGGGTTGGCGGCAGCGTCCGCCCACGTGAACAGCTCGACCCGCTCGCCGTAATTTGAGAAGTCGTGGCTCGCAAAGTACATCGTGTCCGTCGCCCCCTGGGTGAGTCGGAAACTGAACGACTGGCTGCGGCTGAACACGTCCGGCGTAATCGTGGCGGCCTTCGCCGCGAGTTGGTCCAGCGGGATGCGGAACGCAACCGCGCGGCCGAACCCACTCCCCGTGTTCTTGAACGAGTTCGTAGTCACGTACAAGTTTTTGTCGGTGGCGGCCACGTCCGGGAAGTCGAACCACTCGTCGGACCACGGCCCGAGGTCGGTCGGGGCGAAATCGTAGTACGTCCACTGCCCGGCCGCGATGTCGGCTTGGTTCGCCACCGCGATCCGCACGATGTTCCCGGTCGTAGCCGTTCGCTGGCGGTACTGGAGAAACCAGATCAGCAGGTCGTGCTTTTCTGAATATAGCGCGACCTGATCGCAGCAATAAGCGAACGGCGAGTTCGGGAACGTGTTTTCGGGGCTAACGTAACTCAGCCCCGACGGACCGCTCCGCGACACCGACCCGTACCAGTTGCCGGTGAACAGAACCTCGTTCCGCTTGGTGACTGCTAGGCTCGGTTCGTTGATCGTCGATTTCACGTTCCCGACCGCCGTCGGCGTCAGGGAGGTCACGTTAACCTGGAGCGCCGGGTCCGCACGGGGTTCGGACACCGCTGGGACTGCCTCCGGTGGAAGCACGAACGCCGCGTGCAGCGGGCGGACCTTCGGCGGCGTGTTGTTGATGAGGTGCGTTCTACGGAAGAGCCGAAGGTTCTGCCCCTCTTCTTTTTCGGCGATCGTTTTCTCTTCTTGCGCCGCAGTTCGCGGCTGGACTTTGTTGGAAGTTTTGGCCGCAACCCCCTTGGGCGCGACCCCGGCTTTCATTTCCTCCGCGACAACCGGCGAGAGCGTTACCGCCCACCAAAACACCAACAGGCCAAAACCGACGGGAAAGGTTCGACGGGGGACAGTCATGGGGATCATCTCCAGGAGGGGGAAAACAGAGGGAGGGGAAGTGTTTCCTCGCTACGCCCTACTGGTACAGGCGACGGGGGAAACCGAATTGACCGCAATTCTCCGGATTATTTTCCACAAAACCGAAGTGCCATCAATGACCGTTGTTTTTCTTGCCACACCTCAACAGCGCTGCGTTGGTGTAGATGAGTGGGTAAAGATTCTCGAAGTACCAAAGGTTGGCGAAGTAGAAGCCGATGGGGGTGGGGGGGAAGTGGGTGCCGTGGTGGGTGGCTTCACTGAGCCACTTGAGGCCACGTTGGACGGTGTCGGTCATCTCGGGTGAGGTGGTCAGTAGCCCGTCGAGGGCTATCGCGGTTTCTTCGATGGAGGACGGCGTGCCGATTCGTCCGCCCCAGCCGCCGTCGGAGTTTTGGCTACCTTGGAGCCATTCGTAGCCGTGTGTTAGTGCGGAGGCCCAGCGAGGTTTGTGGGTTGCTAGATCGTTGAACTCCGTGCATTTCAAAACGCGACTCGTGCCGTAGGTCAGGTTCTCAATCTCCGTGGCGTGCTGATTGCCGAACCAGAGCGGTGCCCAGGCGCCATCCGGGCCTTGCGTGCGGATCAGGTAGTTGATGGCCCGCTCGGTCGCGGATTCGATTCGCTTTTGCAGTCGCGGTTCGAGCTTGTCGCGCCAAGTCGCCCAGGCGCGGACGGCGTGGGCCGTCAGGTCGTTGCTGCTGCGGTCGAACGGCAGGCCGGTCCAGCCGCGGCAAAAAGTCGGGATGCCGCCGTCGCGGTTTTGCAAGTCGAGCAGCCAAACGACCCCGGCGTGAACGGCATCGAGCGTCCGCGTATCCGGTTCGCCCAGCTTGGCCAACGCCAGCAACGCACTCGGCGTGTCGTCCGCATCCGGCACGCCGCCCGAAAGGTCGGTCCACGCCCACCCGCCCGGCGCCGCATGGGTGTACGGGTGCCGGACGCGGTATTGCTGGTTCAACAGCCAATCGCGGATCGTGGCGAGATCGGCTTCGCCGAGGTCGTTCGGGTTCAACGCATTCACGGACAGCGTCGTCACCCAGGTGGCCAAGTTCGTGTCGATCGGCCAACTGCCGTCCGGCAGCACGGAGCGGGTCAGGAACTCGACGCCGTGGGTCACGACCGGATTGGTTGATTGACCCGCCGCGATCAAGCTCATGCAAACGAAACTGGTGAGCGGCGTGGCTTCGAGGTAGCCACCTGTCGTCGGTTGAATTTCGCGCAGTTTGCGAAGGGTGCGAGCGTGAGTTGTGTTGCGAAGTAATCGCAGTACAGGGTTGCGAGTCGGCTTGTGAAAATGCTTCACGTGCCCAATTGCAATCAGCCCCGGCAGGGCGTAACTGACGACCGGAAGTTGCACCAATTGGAACCACTGAAACGGGCACGCGGCCAGTTCAAACGGCAACTGCGGGACGAGGTGCCACGGCTGATCGCCTAACTTTCCCGCGAGTGCCATCATGGTCAAAATCGGCACGCTGAACGTGTGATCCTTGCCGTACCGCTCCACAATCGCCTTCGATAACGCCACCGGGTCGAGCGACCCGACGTTCCGCTTCAACCACGCTTCGACCCGATGAACGGTCGCATCAAAGCCCGTCGCGTCCGGCACCCCGAACGCCGCCCAACAGAGCGCCGTGGTGCTAATGTTGCTGAAGCTTTTCGTCGTGTCGCCCCACCCGCCATCCACGTTTTGCGTCTCGGCCAGCCACTTCAAACCGTTCGTTATGAGCGGCGCGTGTTGCGGTTGCTTCAACGTGCTGAGCGTGAACAACGCCGTCGCGGTGGAGAGGGCGCTGGAGGATAGTTCACCCACCCAATGCCCGGCGGGATCGCGTTCGGCCAAGAGCGCGATGCGGGCGTTGTCACGGAATTCAGAAAGGTTCAACGGAGTCACGTGGGCGACCCGTGCGGGTGAAATTGGCTCGGAACTTGCGGCGTTTTGTATGTCGTGGTCGAGGCTTTGCGAGGCCCGACATGCGATTGCCACCCGACAAATTACGGATCCTTTTCCGTTCGCGCGTTCGTGTCGGGCCTCGCAAAGCCTCGACCACGACCTACAAATCCAAAAATGCAACCTACGCCTTGATGATGTCCTTGACGGACATGCCGCTTGGGATCATCGGTAGCACGTGTTCTTGGTGGGGCACGTAGACGTTGAGCAGGTACGGGCCGTCGTGTTCGATCATTTCGATGAGGGCCGATTCCAGGTCACCTTTATCGACGATCGACTTCCCCTTCACACCGAAGCCTTTGGCGATGGTCACGAAGTCGGGGTAGGGGAGTTCCTTTTCACCGGCGCCCAAGTACGTGTGGCCGCGATTGCTGCCGAAGAAGCGGTCCTCCCACTGCACCACCATGCCGAGGTGTTGGTTGTTGAGCAGCATCACCTTCGCGTTGATTTTTTCGGTGTAGCAGCAGGCCAGTTCTTGCACGTTCATCAAGAAGCTGCCGTCGCCGTCGATGTCGATCACGAGGCACTCGGGGTGCGCCACTTTTGCCCCCATCGCGGCGGGAAGGCCGAAGCCCATCGTCCCCAGGCCACCGCTGGTCACCCAGGTGCGCGGTTGCGTGAACGGGAAGTATTGGGCGGACCACATTTGGTGCTGGCCGACGCCGGTGGTGATGATTGTCTTGTCCATCAGCCCGCGTTCCGCAATGATTTCGGCCAGTCGCTTGATGGCGGCTTGAGGCAGAATCGCGTCGTCGCGGTCGTTGAACTTCATCGGCTCTGCGTCTCGCCATTCGTCGATCTGGCGGAGCCAATCCGTGTACCGCCCGCCGCCAACGAGGTCCGCGTTTTCGTCCAACTTCAACATCTCGACGAGGTCGGTCAGCACTTGCTTGAGGTCGCCGTGAACGGGTACATGGGCGAACTTGTTCTTGTGAATTTCGGACTTGTCCACGTCCACGTGAACGATGCGACCGTGCTTGGCAAACTCGGACAACTTCCCGGTCACGCGGTCGTCGAACCGCACGCCGAACGCCAGCAACGTATCGGCTTCGTTGATGGCGTAGTTGCTGTAAACGGTGCCGTGCATCCCGAGCATTTGCAAGCAGAGGTAATGGTCAGCGGGGAAGTTGCCGAGGCCGTGCAGAGTCAGCGCGACCGGAATGCCCGCGAGTTCGGCAAACTGCTTCAATTGCTCCGCCGCACCGCTGTGGGTCACGCCGCCGCCCGCATAAATCACCGGGCGTTTGCCGGCGCGGATCGTGTCGATAATCGGCTGCAGTTCCTTGCGGGACGCCCTGCGCTGGGCCTTGTAGCCCGGCAGGTTCATCTCCACGTCCCAGTTCGGCACGACCATCTTGTTCTGAATGTCCTTCGGCACGTCAATAATGATCGGCCCCGGTCGCCCCGTCGTGGCGATGTGGAAGGCTTCCTTGATGATGCGCGGGATGTCTTCGGTTCGGGTCACCAGATAATGGTGCTTCGTGATCGCACGGCACACTTC
>JAYSXU010000916.1:0-2418 GCA_043716965.1 Fimbriiglobus sp. | reverse complement strand
GTCGACGTGCCCCGGCGTGTCGATGAGGTTGAGTTCGTACTTTTGGCCGTTGTAATCGTGGTAAATCGTAACCGGGTGCATCCGGATCGTGATGCCGCGTTCCCGTTCCAGGTCCATACTGTCGAGCGTCTGGGCACGAATGTCCCGCTCCGAGATTGTGCCTGTTTTCAGAAGGAACTGATCGGCCAGGGTGCTTTTCCCGTGGTCGATGTGTGCGATAATGCAGAAGTTCCGGATATTCGACGTCGGCGTCGGCATAATGGGTCGGCGCTCGGCGGGCAGGTGGAAACAAAACCGGGGAGCATCCCCGACAAAACACTTATAGTTACTTTAGCACCGCCCCGGTACGCTGAATAGGGCGGGACGTGACAACGGACACATGACGGGCACCTGGGAATGACGCTGCGCTCAACCCCAGGTACGCAGCACCCAATTCCCACGACCCCGGCAGGGGTCGCAGCACTTGGCGAATTGCGATGCCGGTCGGCGTGCTGTCCCGAGTTGTGGGCGAAACCGAAGCGAGAACTGACGGCACGTTGCTCGTGTCAACCAGTTGTCACCGCAACTGGACCATCGGCGGTTTGCCGTCGGTGTCGAGAATCTGGAAGTGGTGGATGCCGCTTTTGCGGTCGTCGCGGTAGGTTGCGACCACTTTCTTGTCCCGCGTCACTTCGGTCAGTTTCACTTGTTGGGCGGTGGCGTGGTGACTGGTGATGACCGTGTTGCCGTTGGGGAGGCGTTGGACGCCACACGCATCGTTGATTGGCTTGCCGGGTAAGTCGTTGTTCGTGACCCGCCATACTTCCTTGGCCTGACTGTCCACTTCGATCACCAAGTCGCCGAGCGTGCAACCGATCAGCGTGTTCCCGTTCGGCAACCGGATCGCGGTGAACGGCATGTGCGGGGTCTTGGCCTCCCAGACGATTTTGCCCTTCGGGTCGTATTCTCTCACAACGCGATCGAGCAATTGCGGCACGAGGTAATTGCCGTTCGCCAACTTCCGGCTCATGCGGGTTTGCAGGTGGTGGTCTTTCGTCTGCGCTTGAAGGGCCAGTTCGACCAGGATTTTGCCGTCGCGGTTAACTTCGAGCAACCGTGGCCTGTCGCCCGCTTCGGTCAGTAGCACGACGCCGTTCTCCAGCGGTTGTACCGTGTTTACTTCGGATTGTGTGCCCAGGAATTGGAAGACGGTTTTCCCCTGCCGATCGACTTCCGCCACGGCGCCGTGCGGGTAGGTCTTGCTCTTCGAGAGTGCCAACAAGACGTTGCCGTTCTCCAGTACCCAACCGTCGCGGGTGGCGTGCGGGTAGCTCCATCCTGGTTTCCCAGAGCCATTGTTGATGAAGGTTTCCCCGCCGGTCGCCAGAAATAAATGAGGAAACGGTTCCGGGGCGGTCAGCCCGAGCATCAACACAACGATCATAGGTGTTAGCATCGCGGTCACTCGTGGGATCAATTGCCGAACAACTCAACTTCGTGCGGCCAGTTCCTGCAGGGCGTCGCCGGTCACGCGGTTGATGATCCACTCTTTCTTCAACTCCGCGCCCAACGACTCATAAAACCGGATCGCCGGTTCGTTCCAATCCAGCACCGCCCACTCCAGCCGCCCGCAGCCGCGTTCGACGGCGAGCTTGGCGAGCGCGAACAACAACGCTTTGCCAAGCCCTTTGCCCCGATACTCCGGCAGCACGAACAGGTCTTCGAGATAGATGCCCGGCTTGGTCAGGAACGTCGAGTAGTTGTGGAAGAACAGCGCGAACCCGACCGCCTGTCCGCCTTCTTCGGCGATGAGCGTTTCGGCATACGGACGGACCCCGAAGAGGTGTTCGCGCAACAGGGTTTCGTCTAGCACGACTTGGTCCGAAAGCCGCTCGTACTCGGCCAAAGCGCGAATGAGAGCGGCGATCGTCGGGACATCATCCGGCGTGGCGGGGCGGATCATTTACGGCTGCTCAGGAATTCGAGTAAGTCCGCCGCTTGTTGCAACGTGAAGTCCGCCAACAACCCGGCGGGCATCAACGACTCGCGGGCGGGTTGGAACAGTTCGACGTTCTCGGTTTCCACTCGGACTTCCTTGTTCTGGGCGTCCCGGAGCACAATCTCCTTCGCGTCTTTTCGGATCAGTAATCCGGTAAATGCACGGCCATCGGCGGTCTTCAGCAAATAGGATTGATACTTCGGCTCCACCTTCCGCGACGGTTCGAGCAAGCTTTCGAGCAGGTGTTCGCGCGTTCGCTGTTTGGCAATCGCGGTCAATTCCGGGCCGACTTCTTGCCCCTGGCCGTCGAGCTTGTGACAGTTAACGCACTGCGATTTCACGGCAACGTACAGTTCCTTGCCACGCACCGCGTCACCGGCCATCGACAGAATCGCACGGGGGCGTGGGTTGCTGCCGAGCTTACGTTCCTTACCCTCGCT
>JAYSXU010000915.1:0-2423 GCA_043716965.1 Fimbriiglobus sp. | reverse complement strand
CCGCAACAACGGCCTCGGAATCGCTCAACGTGAAATGGAGCCGGCAGCCTTTAGCAAGCACCTTACCCGTTGCGCAGGCGACGGGCTTGGGACAACATTCCCACGGCCCCGAGTCCGAGCATGACGACCGAGCTTGGCTCGGGGACCGCGTTAACGGGTTCGGCGTAGATGAAATCATCCATGACAACGAGATCGAGCGCGGTGTTACCGGGTGCCAAAACCTGGTTGCCACTCGTAATCCGAACGCGCGAAACAACCGGCGCGTCGAACGCGACCCCGAGGAACGAGAACGTCTCATTTCCCGCGATGTTCTGCGCGAAGAATGTACCTAACGAGTTATTGGAGGCGTCGAAATACTGGATCGACGTAGTTTCGGCGAAGTCCACGTCTGAGAAGACCGACCCGAAGCCACGTGTGAGGGCCGCCGTCGTGGAACCGGGGACAAAGAAGTTCACGTCCACAATGTTACTGCCGATGGCTGTGAACAGGCGCTGCGCGCTGAACGGTGCGAAGAAATCTGGGTAGTTCGGGTCAATGGTTCCGAATTCGACCGCCGCGACCCCTGAGTTCGCGCTGACTTGGAAGCCGGTGCCGGGGGTACTGAACACGACCCCACGCGGCGAGTTGACGTTAAAGAAGTTGGCCGGCAAGTTGTTGGGCGATGCGAAAGTATTCGGCACGCCGTCCCAATTAATCTCGCGCCGTCCGCTGCCGACGGAACCAGCCGTATTCGGGTTCAACGTCCCAAGGTTGGCACGGAAAGCGTCAACTGTCCCCTGGATACCTGCGGCGTTGGTACCGGCGGCAGAAAAAGTAATGAACCCGGCTTGAGCGGACGTTGCAGTTAAGAGGGTCCATACGACAAGACCTCCGGCAACACAGGTCGAGCTTTTTCGTCTAACAGTTCTCATGATATCCTAGAAGTTACTGACAGAGCGTAAAGTGAAAACATTCCACTCTCACACCCGAGCCGATGTTACCCCTAGTGAACACCGTTAGCAAGTGTCCGATTCCAAGAATGGCTTAATATTTAGCGGTTGCAGTAATTATTGTGCCGCGCTCAAAGTCACCGAGTGCAGCGGTTCCCTGCTGTCGGCATCAGGGAACCGCAACGTGGGATCGGGCCGAGGCAGCGCCTCGCCACGATCGAAGCACAACGACGCCAGATCAAGCAGTGCCGAGGCCAGCATCTTGATTTGGCTCGCGGGTCGCACCGCGGCGGCGGCGGACGACCGCGACGAGGCCCATGAACGCTCCGCCCACCACGAGCATACTCGCCGGCTCCGGCACCGGGGCGATCTGCGACACGAAGATGCCCGATGAGTTGTCGGTGAACGTCAGTTGGTAAGTGATGAAGCCGGTGTCGGTGAACGACACCCCCCGCCCGTCCTGCCCGCCCGATTCGTCACGGAAGTCAATGCCGTCGTTGGCGACGGTCCGCATCACCCCGCCCCCCACGTCCACCACGTCCCCCTCGCGGACCACCTTCACCAGCCTGCCGACCGACCCGGCGTACAGCCCGATGTCATTCGAGGGGGTCACCCCGGCTCCGGTCAGGAGGGCGATGAACGCCACCTGCCCCGACCTGTTCACCACCGGCACATTCAAGCCGCCATAAGTGCCGCCGGCCGGGGCAGGAGTTCCCTGGAGGGCGGCCGCCTGGACCGCGCCGGGTGCCCCCACGAACACCCCCCCCGTGGACGACCCGCCGGGTAGGTTGGATTGGAACGCCACCTGCCCCGTCCCGGTTACCACCGGAAAGCCGAATAAGCTGTAGTTGCCGCCGGCCGGGGCTGCGGTGCCCGATAAGGCCACTCGTACCGGAGCGGTTTGGGCGGCAACTGGATGAAGACCACCCAGCCCACCGGCTCCAATCATCAATCCAACGACGATCCAAATTAACTTCCGCATCAGGATTTCCCCTCATTTAGGTCATGTTGATTGAATTTGCGTGGGCTGGTAAATGGCTCCGGTGAATTGGGGCCTTTTACCAGGAGTCGCCATATATTCAGACTACTTGATTCAAGTTAAAAGATTGTGCTCATTCTGCTTGTAAGTAGCAAGGAAAATTCTGCAGTGACATAATTCGTGATTACGGCTTGTCCGACACTTACCCACGACAACTCTTGGCAAATTTCTCTTGAACTTAGCCAGCACGCTTGCATGAAAACGAAAACGCCTCTCGATTACCACGAGAGGCGTTGCGGGGTTCGTTGCTGTGGCGAAGTGTTACTTCGTGGCGGCGGGCTTGGCTTTGATGCCGGGGCGTCATCGTTGTTCGCGGACAGCCGCGAGACGAGTGGAGAAACGACGTGCGCCGTCTTGGTTGAGGTGAAGATGATCGGCAAACCCGCTATCGTCGATCCAATCAGCGGCAGGCACATAACGTCCACCGGCGTCTTCGAGGAGCCGTTTCAAATGGG
>JAYSXU010000914.1:0-2426 GCA_043716965.1 Fimbriiglobus sp. | reverse complement strand
CGCGGAGACTTTGGGCTGGCTCATGACGGCGACTATAGCCACACGGCCGGACTTCGAGAACCCGATTCACAACGCCACTGCGTAACTCCTAATCCTGTTGAATCCTGTGAATCCTGTCAAAAGTAGTTAAATGTCGGGCCTCGCAAAGCCTCGACCACGACCTACAAATCCGACAGGAATAGTTGCCAGACTCGTCCACTCTCACTCACTTCTTCTTCTCGTCCTTCTTTGGTTCCTCTTTTTTCTTGGCGGCGATCACGGTGATTGGGACGGGTGGGGCGAAGACGGCGATGTCTTTGTCACCGTATCTTGCGAAGCCGCGAAAAATCACTTGGTTTGTTCCGAGGGCGGCGTTGGCGGCGAGGGTGAGTTCGAGTTCTGCCTCATTGGTTCCGGATGAGATCCGCTTCACCCGCGTGGTGACGTTCGCTGGCAAAACGTGTGAATACACGTCAACGATCCCACCCGTAAAATTCTTCGTCCAATTGGCGACGACTTTGCCTTTCAACGTGGTGCCTGGTGCCGGTTCGGGTGCGTCGAAGGTGACGGTCAACGTGAACGGCGGTTCGGGCGTGATGGCGACGGCGAGTTGGGTGCTCAGTTCGGGCGGCGGGTTCGGCAGGCCAGCGAATGCGGCCTTCACGATGTCCGTGACTTGCCCGAAATGGGTCACGTCCTTGCCGTCTACATTCGCCGTTGCTTGCACGGTGACGATGTGCGGGCCGGGCTTTGCGTCCGGCTTGGTAGTAACGACCATGTATAGTGGCGTGGCCGGCAGAGGGTTTGTCGTCGCTGGTATAGTGAGTTTTCCACTCAACGATTCACTATCTACGCTCAGTTCAATCGGCACGTTGAAGCCGTTCAACTTCGTGACGCCCGTAATCGACACCAACCCGACGCCGCCGATGGGGACATCAAGGCGGTCCACCCCCAACGTGACCGTGAAGTCCGGCGAAGCCGGTTGCACTTGCAGCCAGTAGACTTCGCTCGGCCCCGCCAGATAGTTCAAGTGCTCGCAGGCGATGATGAAATCGCCGTCGGCGGGGGCGGTGAAATCGACGCGGGTGAGGGCTTGTTGCGGGTTTGATTTTGCTAACTCCGCCCCCTTCGCATCCAGGATTCGCATCAGCACTTCGGTCGGGGCGTTCACGCCGTATGTCAATGCGGTGACGGTGAACTTCTCGCCCTTCTTCGCGGTGAAGCGAAAGTGGTCGAGGTCGTTTTTCTCCGTGAACCGGGCGGAAATCCCACACGGCACGGTGATCGTGTTGGCGGTGGCAATGTCGTTGTTCGGCTCTTGTTCGGTCAGTTGCGGCACGTTGCTAATCAGCACCGGGACCGGCCAACCGGCGAGTCCGTCGCCGGTCTTCGGCGTGGCATAGAGCGTCGTGATCGCGGGGTCGTTCGGCGCCGTCAAGCTCACGGAATTTAACCCCTTCACGTTCGGCCCGCTGAAGTTGATGTCGGCCTTTTTACCCCGTTCGATGGCCAGTGGGAACGCGGTCGTGACGCCGGGAAAGTTGCCGATGCGTAGCCGATAAACGAAATCCGCCCCGCCGCGATAGGTCGTGTCGCGGAGTTCGACAATCAATTCCCCGGACCGTTTCGGGGTGTAGGTGATTCTCGCATCTGACTGCAAACCGGGCGTGTCGTCGGCGTAGATTCCGGGCAGTTCCTTGCCGGTGGCGTCGTACAGCAACAACACCGGATCAATCGGCGACCCCAGTCGGCGGCCAATCACTTCCAGGGTCACCGGCACGCCGGATTGCACCGGGAAGCGGAAAAAGTCGGATGCTTCCACGTCCGCTTTGCCGGTAACGACGCACGGGTTCGGTACGGTTTGCGGGGTGGATTTGGTGCGGTTTTTGTCGGTTTCCGCGACTTGGGGAAGGTCATCGACGCAGAGCGGCTTAGTGTTCGAGATGTTGGTTTTCGTCGCCACACGGTACGTGTGTAACCCGATTGGCGTGCCGCCGGGCACGTCGATTTTCACGGTCAATTTCGTGGCGTCTTTTTGCCCCTCGGGTATGGTCGTCTTCGCCGGGAAGCTGGTCCAAATTCCGGTCACGTCCGTCAGGTTCGTTCCGGTCAAAACCAGTTCGGTTATCGTGCCAGGTTTGATACCCAGGTTTGCAGCCGTCGTCAGAGTGGGGTAGGTTGCGGCTATGTTCGGCGGCGGTGCGTCTTTGGTGACGGCTTTCTTGTCTTGTGCCGGAACGAGCGGAAGCGGCAACAGCGACATGGCGAGCGCGGACAGGGAAAACAACAACACCGCGAGCAAGCGTGACCGATACGTCATGATGCAACCTCAAGCGAAGGGGAATCCGGCAGGATGCAGAGATGATACCGACGACACGTCAAAAGACTCAGTGTGAAATGAAACAAGAAATCAGATTTCACCACAGAGGGCACGGAGAGCCACAGAG
>JAYSXU010000913.1:0-7142 GCA_043716965.1 Fimbriiglobus sp. | reverse complement strand
CGGTTTTCAACGTGTCAATGTGCTTCAAATACAGGGCCGTATCGAGGGCGTCCGGGTGGTCCCAGTTGTTCTCAGTCGCCACGGCTTCGGGCATGTCGATTCGGTTGCGGTAGTAGGCGTCGTGCGGCAAGTGGCAGACGTGCGCCCCGACATCGAGTTGCATCAGGCGTTCGATGAACGTCGTCTTCCCCGACCCCGATCCGCCCGCAATTCCGATGGTGAACATAACCAAAGTTGTAGCGAAATGGTTTCAGTGGTCAGCTAGGCAGATCAGAAGTTAGGGTCGAGTATGGTGACACCTCAGTCACTTCAAGCAGAACCGCGAGAATGCAACGTGCAATCAACCCCGCCTTCCGATAGCGCAAGGGTTATGCCGACGAGACGACGCGACCGCTCAGCCAGAACGAGCCGGAGAGAATGCCGCCGACGATTGGAGCGCCGGAGAGGAGCGAGATGTCGATTACGGCGTCGTAGGTGCCGCCGTAGGTTTCGATCAGTGCCCAGTAGAACGGCTGGTTGGTGAGGGTGTTGAGGAACCGATCGGCGGCGAGGACGTGGCCGGTCATCATGGCGCGGGCTTCTGGCAATGGTTCCTCGACGCCATCGGGGCGAAAAAGGCCGGACGGGATGAACGACCGCGAGGCGTACTTCACAGCACCCGTTTGCGACGCGGCGTAGGCTTCCTCGGAATCAAACGCTTCCACTTCATGGGCGAAGGCCGCCATCTGCACGATCACGGTGGCAGGCAATTCGAGATCGGCGACGCAGGTAAAATCCGGCGCATCGAATACGAAGGGGTACAACCCTTCTTGCGCGTCGTCTGACTGCGAAACGGGATCGGCCCAGCCGTAGAACCCGCCATCAAACGGGCTGCCTTCTTCGGAGCGGACGCGGGATGTCAACCGGACTGTCATGCTCGATTGCCCGACGAAATGCGGGTTCATGCCGATGAACTCTTCGTCGTTGGTCACTTGCAACCACAGCTCCGCGCCGCTGGAATCGGTCCACTGAAAGTACGTCCCGCCGATCACCGGAAGACCTGTGGCGAGCGGCCCAACCTGCTGGGCAAGCTCCCAGAATTGCTGCTCCGTTTCGACGGGAATTCCAATGGTGGACAGGTGGCTTGGCATAGTACGTGGAGTGTTCCCGGAGGCGACGATCAGCCAATACCCAACACGGGGGAAGGTTCCCAGGAGAAATCGAACGGCATCTCAACGGGGGCTTCGTGGTCGCCGTTGTCGCGGAAGATGTGTAACACGCGGGCGCGGCTCAACTCGTCGAACTGCGGTTCGTTGTAGTTGGTCGTCTGGAACGGCTTGCCGGGCGTGTACTCGTGGACCATCACGCGGATTTTCGGGATGCTGTGGAACGAGTGGTCTTCCGCCTTTCGCTGGCCGGAATGCTTGTCGTACAGCTCGAAAATGATCCGCAAGACCTTGGCAAAGGTGCGCGGGCTGACGCCGTCTTCGATGAAGATCATGTCGATTTCGACGGCCCGTAGCACCGTATGGAAATGTTGCCGAACTCGCGGGCCGAAGATGCGGTGAAACGGCTGGCCGACGGGTTTTGGCGGAGTGGGAAAATCGCCCCGACCGCGATGCGGTTCCTCCCGGTCCATGCCGGTGATGAACCACCAGTGCGGCGCGAACCAGTACCCGCCACCCTTGACGCGGCGTTCGGACAAAGCGCGCTTGAACAAGTTCTTCACGCCCCGAAGACCGTAGCGTCGCAATACAATCTCATCGCGGCGATCCAGGCGATCTTTCACACGCTCACTGCTTAGGTCATCGTAAGACACTTTCAGCGGCCAAATGGGGTCGAACTCGGTCGCATCCGATTGCTCGGCGAGAACCAGTTCGATGCCCACTTCATTGGAGGCAATGGGGCCGGAGGACGTGCGAACGATCCAACCCCACCCGGAGATGATCGCAGCGGCCTTCTTCACGTCACTCATCGGGAGTTGGCTATGGATGTGAATGGTCGGCGTTGTGCGAGCAGCCGGGTCAATGCGGCGACCGGCCCAAAGGCGTATCGCGGTAGCGATCACTAATCCGGGGACCATCCACGCGGCAACGGTTCCGAGCAGCGTCGTCAGTAACATCGGGTCGTCTTTATCCGGGAGTGACAGCAACCGCCCGCCGCACGACGTGAGCAGCAAGTTGAACACCACGAACGCGATCAGCCCCAACCCACCGGCCACGATTCGGCGCAAGGGTACGGAGAAGATCGGTCGGCCGTTGCGCGACCGCCACAGCATGGCCGGTTCTTCACGACCACCTTGGCTGACCGCGACCAGTGCCCACAGTGCGACCAGCACGCACAAACCCAGCACGAAAACCGTCGGCACCAGTTGGGCTACGCTCACGACGATCATCATGTAACCGGCCAGCAACGCGAGTTCTAACCCCCGACGATCCGACCCGCGTGACCGTTTTCGCAACGTGCGGTCGAAGAACAACACCGGGAGAAACAGACCGGCCAAGGTACACAAGATAAGCGCCGACCAGAGGGCGACCAACAGCACTAAGTAAAGCACGTAGGACGTGCGAACGCCGATCTCCCGCCAGCCGTCCGGAAAGACCCACCACGCCGCCGTCGCCATCAGGCTCCAGGTCGATAACCCGGTCAGCAGGATCCAGACCATCGGCGGGAGGCGGGAGGGGAGTCGCGGCGTGCCACGCAAATCGAGGCCGTGTTCGTAACGCACTCGATCAACTCGGCCAAATTGAGACGTGAGCCAATTAACCCATGTCAACGGTTGACGCTTGTGCCGCATGACGACGAGCGCAACGCAAGAACCCAGTAGCAGGACCGCCAACAGGTCGTGCCAGTCCGACTTGGCGTGACGGCCCACGAGTTCCAACGAAACGACGATCATCACCAACAGCAGCGTAACGAGGCCCTGCCCAGACGGTATCAGGCGGCGGACGCGGGGAAGGGCCAGTGCAATCAATCTCATGCTGTGATCTCGGCACACTCTGGTGGTGTCACGGAACCAAACTATCCCGGCGAACCGGCCACGTTAGCTGCCGGGTGGATTCCCACAAACAAATGGTCCGTTTTGCACGGAACCTAACGACCCAGCTCAACAGCGGCGGGACGCTATGAGCTTGAAGTCACAGAAACCGATCATGTCTCGCGTTCTACGACGGCGCCTAGTTCGGCGATCACGCCCCACCCTGTGTAGAAGCCCGCCCACCCCTGCGGCTCCGGGTACGCTGCGGCCACCCGCGCCCAAACCTCGGGCGGTTGGGCCTTCCACCATTCCCGGAACACGCCGATGTACCACTCGCCACTCCCTTGCTTCCACGCCGACGAGCAAATGGTCTGCGGCAGCGACGGGTACGCCGCCCACGGCGGTGGCATCAGTCCGGCATCGTCCGGCCCCGGCGGCGGAGCACCTCGCCCTCGGCGTTCGGCCCAGTCGCAGGCTGCCACCCAAACCGGGATGGCCCCAAGAAAGGCGTACCAGAACCAGGGCAGATAGGCTACTGCCAAGGCGGCGAGGACGAGGCCGGCAACGAGAGCCAGCCAGCGCACCGTGTCGCCGGTCTGGATGCCGCGCCACCACGCCATCGTGAACAACTGCATGCCCCCAAGCCCCTCCACCCAACGCCCAACTCTTGGCACTCCACCCGGCAGCTGATGCAGCCGGTTCGCCAAAATCCAACCCACTGATCCGGGTCAAGTGTAGTTAATTCTACCACCCGATTCCTCTCATCCGACACAGTTCCGATCAGAAAGTGTGAAAGATCGTAGGACGAACGCGATCAGGCCGTGGTGCGTAAGCGGTAAAACCGATTGGCGAACACCCCTTCGAGGGCGAAAATCACCAGGACGGCGATCAGCAGCCACGGGAAAAGCTGGAGTTCGGCGCTGCGTCCCTCGATCATCGTCTTGAGGTCTAACTCTTTCCCAGCGGCGATAATGGAATCAGCACCACACACGGCTTCGATCACTTCTTTTGGCACTTTGGTGAGGTTGCTTTCCTCGGCAGGCACGTTCAGGCTGAAGCCTTCTTGCCAACTGCGGTCTTCGGTGCGAAGGACGTAATTTCCGGCAGTCATGGTGCGATCGGGTGGTAAGCGAAATTCGGCTTGGGTCGGGTCGATCTTCAGGTTCGCATCATCGTTGGAGACGTTCGGGCCTTCGAGCAAGAACTTTTTCGCCTTCGCGGAGTCGCCCTTTGGCAACGGGACGTTCACCGCTTGTCCGGTCGAGAATTGAAACGACACTTCGGCGGAGTCACCGGCCAAATACTTCGCTAGCAAGTTCGGGAACACGGTCGCCCACGAGCTTTCGCTGAACTCCCAGTAGTTGTTCCAGCGAGTTTCCCGGTCCCACGGTGAATTCAAACTGGTGGTCAGCAGTAGTACTTTGCCACCAGCCGGAAGCACTTTTTCGAGGATCGCCGGGCTGCGTTTCGTGGGGTCGGGGTTGTCGTCGTAACTCACTACGATGGCTTCCGGAGTCGCTTCGACTTCCCAATACTTCCAGGCCAGACGGGGGTTGCGCAAAAAATCGACCCGCCCGCTGAGCTTCCAATCCTTGATCGGGGCCAGCAACGGGTGCCGTAAGACTTTGTCGTCCTGCAAGAACCAAGCAACGCCGCTCCGACGATCTGGGTCAGTCGCAATCGTCGTGTCCGTGATGCGGACCAACTTCGTGGGCATTAGCCCGGCTGCGGCACCGCTGGGGTCGTAAGCTTTCAGGTCGATTTCCAACCCGCCGGGCATGACTAGCAACTTGCCGCCCCGTTCGGTGTACTTGCGGAGTTTGGCCCACAGCGTTTCTCCGTCCGGGCCAACTTTGGCCGGATCACTAACGCTCATCAAGCAAACAATGTCGTAGGCGCCCAAGTCGCGGACCTCGTTCGGCGTGACGACATCGCAGCCGAAATCGAATTTCTTGGTGTGGGCGAGCTTCCAATATGCGGCGTCATCTGGGTCATCGCAGATCGTCAGGATTTTGCGACCTTCGCCGACGCGAAACGTGACATACCGAACGTTATCGAACCCCGGCACGCCTTCGGGGCCAAGGTTGTCCGGTGTCTCTAGCGATACTTCCGCTTGATGTAAGCCGGGCTTCAAGTCCTTGAAAGTAAACACAACCGGCACAGGTGTCCCGGCGGTGAGTGCGACTTCTTGGCGTTCCGGTTTCGCGGCGTTGTCGAGTTTGCAACGCACGATCGAAGCGGGCACATCCGGACCTGTCGCTTGCACGGTCACGGAGATCGTCACGGGTGTACCACTCGGCACGATCGACGGTCGGACTTCGGCGGCGATGATGCTAACGTTGGCCGGTTGGTCGATGCCGACATCGAAGAACAGATGCGCGACTTTCGGTGCGGGGACACGCGCCACAGCGGCTTTGAGGTCGTCGGCACGGTCCCCTTTCCAGCACTCCGCGGTGCGATCGGAGAAAATCGCAACTAACCGTGGGAACAGTTCGGGTGTCAGCGAACCGCCGTCCTGATCGACGGTGCTGAGCAGTTGATACGCACGCATCAACACCGTGGTGATCGGTTGGCCGCTACCTTGGGGCTTCTTCAACCCTTCGAGCTTGCGCCGCGCATCGGCGGGGGAAAGTTCCCAGGTCGCAAACGGGTCGGCGGTCGTCAGCACCGCCACGCGGGACGTGTTCGGCAACCGATCGAGCAACTCTAGCGCCCGGCGGGCTGCTTCTTCAACGCGGGTTTTCTTGTCCGCCGTGTAGCCCATGCTCGGGCTGGTGTCGATCACAAACACAGCCGCAACGGGTTGATCGCCACTGAGGTCGATGCCGACATCGCTGAAAACTGAGGGCACTTTTGGCTGAAACAACGCGAGGCAAAACAGCCCGATCAGCAGCATCCGCAAGGCGAGCAAAATGAAGTGCCGCAGCCGCAACTTTCGCTGGTTGGTGCGCTGTTTTTGCTTCAAGAAGCGCAGTGCGGGAAACGGGAGCCGCTTCGGCTCCTGTTTCATGATGAGGTGCAACAAAATTGGCAACCCAATCAGGGCCGCCCCAGCAATCAAGATCACGTGCATGGGGTGCGATTACGCCTTCGGCTTGCCGTTTTCGTCGAGATCGTACATCGCAAAAATCTCCTCGGGCGGCATCATGTAAATCTGCCCGTCCCGCCGAGTCGGGACTGATCGGCCCATCCGAGCGTGTTCCAACAAGGCGGCCCGGTTTGACCGCGCGTGAGAGGCCGCGATTTCATCACGGAGTTTAAGCATTCGCTCAGCAAGTTCGCTAGTTTGTGTCATCTGAGTCATATCCAGCACTCCTCCGGAATTCCGACCAAAGTAACTCTTCGACCGCCTGATCGTCGCCGCGTTGGCCGCAGCCGATCAATTCACGTTGCCCGTAAGTGTTATCATACACTTCCCACCAATCCGCGTGTTCTTGGTACAACTCGAAAAAGTTCTTCGCGCTTCGCGCGTACCGTTGGCGAATTGTCGCGTCGGGCACAAAGTGCCCACCACTCTTGACCCTCAATGCGACACGACGGATCGCCATTTCCGGCGAATCCAGCCAGTAGTAGTACAGGTGCGTTTCATACCCAAGCATTCGCAGGTCTGCCAGCCACTTTGCGTAGGAGCGGGCGGCAAGCGTTGTTTAGATGGCGAAGCTGGCCCTTTCGGCAACAAGCTCCTCCAGGTGTACCAACATGATCTTGCCGGCGCGGAACGCTTCGCTTTCCGGGTTCAACCCGTTCAGCCCGCGCGCGATCGCGTCGGCGTTCACGAAGATCGGAATCTTCAGCACGTTCACCAACAGGTCCATTGATGCGGTTGTCTTCCCTGCACCGTTGATGCCGGCCAAGACGACGCGGGGCGATGCCATCAAATCTCTCCTAAGTGCTTGCCGCGTATTCTATGCGAATCGGCGCTGGCGTTGCACCAAGTATTCGAGTAAGGCTTTGTCGAAGCCGACGCTGGTATCCATCGGGACGTAATCGACGTTGGCGGCACCGCACTCTTGCTTCCAGAACCCTTGAAACTCCGCTAACCCCGCAAGGTAATCGCCACGAATCCCTTGGGCATCCACTTCAACCCGCTCCTCAGATTCGACATCTTCAAACTCGACCAAACCGCTGAACGGGAAATGCACCTCGGCTTCGTCCAGGATGTGAAACAAGATCACTTCGTGCCCCG
>JAYSXU010000912.1:0-7143 GCA_043716965.1 Fimbriiglobus sp. | reverse complement strand
CCATCACTGTGACCAACACAGGGCCTAACACGGCAACGGGAGTCTCGGTCAGTGACGTAGTTCCGGCGAGCCTGACGAACGTGACGTTTACGAGCGTGGTCACAGGTGGTGCCACTGGCAATACGGCTGCCGGGACGGGCGCAATTGCTGATACCGTGATACTGCCAACAGGAGCAACGGTCACGTACACGGTCTCGGCGAAGGTCGCCGAAGGCGTCTCCGGCACGGTCACGTTGACCGCAACGGCGACCACCCCGACCGGGGTTTACGAATACAACCAGTCGAACAACACCGTGTCCGACACGGACACCATCAACGTCCGGCCCACGATTACCGACGTGACGAATCAGGCCACGTCGGTCGGTGTCGCCGTCGGGCCGCTCGCGTTCACCGTGGGCGACGCCGAAACCGCCGCAGCCGCACTGGCCGTGACCGGGACTTCGAGTAACGCCGCTCTCGTGCCGAACGCGAACATCGTGTTCGCGGGCGCGGGGGCGAACCGGACCGTGACCGTCACGCCCGCCGCCGGGCTGACCGGGACCGCGACGATCACGTTGACCGTGACGGACGGGTTCGGGTTGACGGCGACTGATACATTCACCGTGACCGTCGTCACCGCAACGATTCGCTCCTCGGCTGGTGCGAACCCCGCGTCGATCCAAGCGGCGGTCGATGCGTTCCGCGCGGACCTCGGCACGCTGAACGCGAACAATGCCGGATCGTTTGCGAACGGGCGCCGCGAGATTAACTGGGACGGCGTGCCGAACGCGAAGTCCGCGCCGAACAACCTGCCCGCCGATTTCTTCAACACCACGTCGCCCCGCGGCGCGGTCTTTTCGTTCGCCGCCGGGTCCACGGGAACGGGCTTCCAGGTCAGTGCGAACGCCGCGAATCCGCCCGTCAGGTTCGGCAACCTGAACGCGCAGTACCCCGCCATCTTCCAGACGTTCTCCGCCGAACGGCTGTTCACGTCGCTCGGCAGCAACGCCTACGAGGTCAAGTTCTTCGTACCGGGCACCACGATCCCGGCGACGGTGAGCGGCTTCGGGGCCGTGTTCGTGGATGTCGATAGCTCCGGGTCGAGCATCGAATACTTCAACGCCGCCGGGAAGAGCCTCGGCGTGTTCCCATCGCAAACCGCCGACAACGGTCTGTCGTTCGTCGGGGTGAATTTCACGCAGGGAGAGCGGGTTGCGCGAGTGGTCGTCACGGCAGGCAACACGCCGATCGGGGCCGCCGATGCCGTCGGCGTCGATGTCGCCGTCTTTGACGACTTCATCTATAGCGAACCGCAGGCCATCACCAACACCAACCCGACGATCAGCGCGATTGGAAACCAGACCGTCATTGTCGGGACAGCCTTGGCGCCGGCCACGATTACTGTGGGTGATGCCGAAACCCCAGCGGGTAACTTGGTGCTATCCGCGACATCCAGCAACCCGGCACTGGTGCCGGTCGCCAACGTCGTGTTCAGCGGGGCGGGTGCCACGCGGACGGTCACGGTCACGCCCGTCGCTGGTCAACTCGGCACATCGACCATCACCGTGACGGTCGCCGATGCCAACGGCGGTCTGACGAATTCGGTGTTCACGTTCACGGTCACTGCGGTTCCTTCCGTGTTGATCGGGTTCACGCAATTCGCGGTCGGGCCGGACCGGGGTAGCCCCCCGAACGTCACGCTGTTCAACGCCGACAAGTCAGTTCGGCTGACTAACACGCCGTTCGATGCGGGCTTCACCGGCGGGGTGCGGACGGCGAGTGCCGACTTCAACGCGGACGGTGTCGCCGATCTTGTCGTCGGCACCGGACCGGGTCGGGCGACGCGAGTCATCGTCATCGACGGCGTGACCGGCACAACGCTCTTTAGCGTCGATCCGTTTGAAGCAACCTTCACGGGCGGCGTGTTCGTCGCGGCGGGCGACCTGAACGGGGACGGCTTCGCGGACCTCGTGATTACGCCGGACGAAGGCGGTGGGCCGCGCGCCCGTGTGTTCAGCGGCAAGGGGTTCGGACAACTCGCGGACTTCTTCGGCATCGACGACACGAACTTCCGGGGGGGCGCCCGCGCCGCCATCGGGGACATCACCGGGGACGGCAAGGCGGACCTCGTGATTGCGGCCGGGTTCGGCGGTGGCCCACGGGTCGCGGTGTTCAGCGGAGCCAAGCTCGCCAGTGAAGGTGGGCTGGCCGACCAGAACGCGACGCGATGGAATAGCTGGAAGCCGTTCGGCGACTTCCTGACGTTCGAGGAGGGGTTACGCAACGGAGCGTTCGTCGCCGTCGGCGATCTCAACGGCGACGGGTTCGCGGAACTGATTGCCGGCGGCGGCCCCGGCGGCGGCCCGCGCGTGACCGCGTTCAACGGCCTGGACCTATTGTCCGGCAAGCAAACCCCGGTGGCCAACTTCTTCGGCGGCGACGTGAACAACCGAGGCGGTGTGCGGGTGTCGGTGAAGAACCTGGACGGGGATAACCTCGCCGATGTGGTGGTCGGTTCCGGGACCGGCGCCGGTTCCCGCGTGACGGCCTACGCCGGCAAGTCGATCAGTGGAGCCACCCCACCCGAACTGTTCGCGTTCGACGCCCTCGCCGGGTTCAGTGGCGGCGTGTTCGTCGGGTAAACAATCGTGACAATCCCGTAGCCCCCGAAGGCGATTCTCCTTCGGGGGCTACGTTCGATCAGCACATCCAGCAAAACAAACCACGTCGCCGGTGATATTCTTTATTATCACGTGAGAATTTCGTAACGCGATTCGCAACAATTCAATGCTAAACTGAAATTTCATTTAGACAACGCAACACACCACCCGCACAAGTCTTTTTTTCCTCAAAACCCGTCTAAGTTCGTTCTAGAACTGATCAACGTCGCCCAGCCGTTACCTGAAATTGACAGAGATCACGTATGACTCGTTATTCCATGACGAATTGGCTGCGTCGGTTCACCGCGGTGGTGGCTTTGGTTGCCTGGTTGGGTTTCGGTGGCGAAAAAACTTTTGCTCAAGCGACGTTCAAAGCGGTTCAGTCTAATGGAACTTGGTCCGCGTCATCCAGTTGGAATATGGGTGCGGTTCCAGGGGCAAGTGATTATGCCTACATCGGCGATGCTGCCGGTGGTCTGTCTGTTGCGACCATATCGCTGACGGGAGACCAGTCTGCCCAGTACACGTTTCTCGGCAACGGGGATGGCACGACTGGGACATTGCAGTTGGGCAACAATACCCTCTCAGGCTATGAACTGAGCGTCGGTTCGGGGGGAACTGGTCGCGGGGTCGTGAACCGGGGCACTGGCAAAATCGCACTCACGGGTACTCTGACCGTTTACAACAGTAGCTTTGCTTTTGGAGCGAATGATACTTCCAGCATACTTTCGGTACTCAGCGGAACGGCATCGACGGCATCTGCCGGGAACGTTGGCATGAATGTTAATCTTTATACCGGGAGCACGCTGACTTTGAACAGCAGCCTGAATTTGACCGACACGATTTTGGTATCGAGCAGCACAGTGAATGCGCAGAACTATAACATCACATCTACGAACCAAATCGTGCTGAATCCCGGAGCAGTTCTGAACAACCGAGGGAGCTTGACAACGACCAAATTGACCGTGAAGAATCAGTCCCTTAACCTTCAAGCGTCGGATGCGGTTGGCACGTTGAGCTTGGTGAGCGGTTCAAGCGTGTATGCCGCTGGTGCGTCAACCAACAACTTGGTGTTGAGTGCTTCCACCGCGACCACAAATTCAATCAGTAACGTGACCCGCCAGATCAACCTGGATACTGGCAGCACGTTGACCCTCAATAGCAATCTGACCCTGTCGAGTTATCTGTTCATCAACAACAGCACAGTGGACGCGAATTTCCGCACGATTTCGACATCGTCATTCATCCAACTCTTCGACCCGACGGCACGTCTAGCAAACCGTGGGAATCTGATTGCAAACCAGCTCTTTGTGACAGGCCAGACCTTTGATATTCGGGCAACCGATGTCTTGGGGACGTTCGTCCACTCCAACGGCGCAACAACGTTGGCCGATGGTACCGCCATGAACATTTTGGACCTGACGAACGTGACGGCGGCGGCCCGCACGGCCACAATTGGCACCGTGAACTTGACGAGTGGGACCATTCTGACCGAGAAGCGTGGCCTTGCGACCGGGTTAACTTTGACCGGGACTGCTGCCAGTGCGATGTCAATTGACGCCACCAGTAAGTTGCGGTTGGAAGTAGACGGCGCGGTCAACGGCTGGGTGTTGCGGTGGGCGAACCCGGCGGGGGGGAACCACGTTACGGACTTGAACTCGCTCATCTCGGCGGGGAAGATTGATTTTACGCTGACCAATGGTGGCCAATATTTCGTGTCCAGTAACGCCGACGGGTTCACCTACGTTCTGCAACCCGTGCCGGAACCCGCGACGACAATGTTAATTGCGGTCGGCGGGTTGGCATCGGGCTGGGTGATTCGTCGTCGCCGCCTGGCATCGGCGGTTGTGTAAACAGGCTTTTTGAACCGATCACACAGTAAATACTGAATATACTCGGCATGATACTTTCATACCGAGTTACATTTTCCGACGCAAGCGCCCCATCACTCCTATCACGAACACGCCGATGACTCCCAGGATCACTCCCGGCGGCGCCGGGACCGCAACGGGGGACGCGGCGAACGAGATGCGGTAGATGTCCGTGTCCGCCGTCAGTTGGCTGTTGAACGTATAGCCGCCAGCAGTCGTCAGCCCGTTGAACCCGCTTAGCTCGCTGAAATTGAAGCTGACCACACCGTTCTGCGGGGTGCGGAGGTCGTTGTTGCCGCCGACCAGGAACGCCGCGTTTGCGGGGTCGAACGCTTCCGAACCGGCGTCCCAAATGTCGCGCGATTTCTGGTTAATCGAGCTCATGAGCAAGTTACCGGCGTTGTCGAACAGCCGGAACCGGGTTGGCGAATCGTTGCCGATGAAGAAATCGTTGCTCGGTAACACCATCGAGGCGAAGGTGAAGAACGGGTTGATGGCGGTATCCACGACGAACGTGTTGGAGGCCGTCCGGCCTGGCAGCAAGGCCCCGCCGACCGAACCGAGCGTCGCGTTCGGCTCGGCAGCACGGAACGCCGGGAATCAGGCAGACGCCGAACCACCCTCGGCTACGGAGATGATCGCGGCAGTGGCGGTCTGGCCGTTGTTGAATGCGTCGAACGAACCGTTGCTGAACCCCAACCGCAGCGGGGCAAACGAGAGGCTATTCGTCGGGGCGAGATTCTGAACGGACACCGTTACCGTGAGCATCTCGGCACTTACAACGGTCGGCAAAAAGCAGGCGGCAACAATGGCAATACCAAGTCGAACGAGCTTCAACATTTCAGACAACTCCAGTAAATGAAAAACGCGATCGGGGCAGACAACGTGCCCCAACACCTGCTGGCCGAACACGAATACACAGCACTCCGAAAGTGTCGTTCGTTGTGAAACGACGACACCCCGTCATCTCGGCCAGCTAGCATCAGTCGCACAACCGCGACAATCCTTACACCGGGATGTGAGACACTGCAGAAACTCCGGACAGCACCACTGTTCCACGCTCCGTTTAATCCGGTGCGAATTCTCGTAGGTCGCGGTCGGGGCTTGGCGAGGCCCGACATCAGACTTTTTGACAGGGTTTACAAGGTCGAAGTTCGGATTTGAATCCTAGAGGAGTTACGCAGTCATGCCGAAATCCAAAATCGATCACGAAAACACGAAAGTACGAAATCACGAAAAAATCCATAAGCACCGGGGTTTATTTCGTGTTTTCGTGATCCTCTGCGTTTTTGGATTGGTATCGGCAATCCTACGCCAAACACAGTTGCTCTGCGTAATTCCTATCCTGTTAAATCCTGTTCATCCTGTCAAAATTCGAGTGTGGGTTTTCGGACTTTCCGTTTGATTCCCGTTTAAGGTTGGCTCAGAATGTGCGGACGTTTCGGGAACGCGAGTCGCTGTCCCGTGCAGCATAAAGCCTGTGTTAAAAGAACCGCCGTAGTATATAGTGTGAAGTGGGAACGGTTGCTGAAGTGTGGGTGCCATTTTGTGCTCCTGCTCGCGGCGTCCTGGTGTATCATGACGCTCACACACGAGTCGGGGCACATCCTCTGCGACTGGGCGGCTGGCGGGACGTTACAGCAGGCCGATGTGGCTCCGTGGCACCTGCCGCACAGCAACTTTGACCCAGACCCACAACCACTGGTCACGCTTTGGAGCGGGCCAATCCTCGGCGCACTCGTTCCATTCACAGCCGCCCTCCTCGTGCGGCGTGGCTGGGTGTGGTTAATCGCGTACTTCTGCGTGTTGGCGAACGGTTCGTATCTTGCGGTCGCGTGGTTCACCGGGGAGCGGCCTTTATCCCCAGGTGACACGATCTGAATCACAGTGACCACGGCATCATCAGCGTCGCGCACCACGACGGTGGTTGCATTTCGAGCGTACTGAACGGCATCGGATTCTGCACGCAAATAAACTTGTTGAGCCACATTCACACTGCCCGACTCGCCGTCACTAATTTATTCGGTCATGGCTGTGTAACCGTCTGGCAACAATCCGCCGTTCAACACTGCCGCGATTTGCGGCGTCGATGTCTGGTGAAAGTGATGGAAGCGGTTGGCGCGAACGCGAGTCCAGTCGTGGATTGGCATGATCGGCCATCCAGGGTCATCGGATCGACTTGTGTATCATAATAGTGGACGGAATTGAGTCCAGAACAACCAGCGGTGTGATGTGAATCGAGTTGCGATGGAACTTGACCGGGACGAACGCTTGGCGGTGCTGATTGAATTGCTTTCGCACGATCTGCGGGCGGGGCGGGCGGCCAGTGTGGAAGCGGTGGCGAAGGCTCACCCGGATTTGGCGGACGAGTTACGGGAGTTGTGGGCGATCGCGCAGTTCGCACAGATGGCCAAAAACGTGCCGCTACTGTCCACGATTGCGTTCCCGGACGGGTTGCACCCGTCGCCCGAAATCGTGGACGATTCGTCCGGCGTGTTGCCACGGGAGTTTGGTGATTTCGAGTTGCAATCGGTGTTGGGCCGTGGCGGCATGGGCATCGTTTACAAGGCGCGGCAGAAGTCGCTCAACCGCATCGTGGCGCTCAAGATGGTGCGGGAAGCGCACATGGCCAC
>JAYSXU010000911.1:0-2431 GCA_043716965.1 Fimbriiglobus sp. | reverse complement strand
CGGAACGCCATCGGATTGTGGAAGCCGTGAAGCGTCTCCGGGTGACACTGGACGGCTACTGGACGACGCTGAAGGATCAAACGGCATCGCAGTCCAGCCGCGAATCGAACGAGGACCAACTCGCGGAAATCGAACGGATTCGGAAGGTGTTACTCGACCTCGATCGTGCCGTCGAAAAAGCCAGCAATGGTGGGGGACCGGGTCACTTGATCGAAGAACCGGACGTGGACAAAGCGTACCGCGATCTGGATCGGATCTCCCGCAGTTTGTTCGCCATCCTGGTAACCGACGTCAAAGAGTCCCACAAGCAATCGGCGGCCAACCACCGGCGAAGTTTGCTCATCGCGGGCTTCGCCACGGTGTTGGCGATTGTACTTGTTTTGACGCTGTTGTACTACTTCCGCGTTTGGGTCTTCACGCCGATTAGCCAGTTACAAGCGGGGGTTCTGCGGGTTCACGGGGGTGACTTCGATCACCCGATTGTGTTGGATTCCCAGGACGAACTCGCCGAACTGGCGACCGAATTCAACGCGATGACCACACGACTGCGTGACATTTATAAAGACCTTGCCTCCCAGGTTAACGAACGGACACGGCAACTGGTACGGTCCGAGCGAATGGTCAGTGTGGGCTTTCTTGCCGCCGGTGTCGCCCATGAAATTAACAACCCGCTGGCGTCCATTGCGTTCTGTGCCGAAGCATTGGAACGCCGGTTGCAGGACATTCTCCACCGCGCCCCCGGTGAAGCTGAAGTGATACTGAAGTATCTCAAGATGATGCAAGACGAGGCGCAGCGATGTAAACAAATCACCCAGAAACTTCTCGACTTCAGCCGCAGCGGTGGCCGCCGCGAGCCATCGGACTTGACGCAACTCATCACGGACGTGATTGAAGTCGCCCAAGTGCTGCCGAACGCCCGCAACAAGCGCATCGAGTTCCAATCGGACAACTACGTCGTGGCACCCGTCAGCGCCCCGGACGTCAAGGGCGTCGTGTTGAACATGGTCGTAAACGCCCTCGACAGCATGGAAGAGGGCGGTTACCTGACAGTTGAGTTGGCGAGCCGTGGTGACGTGGCCGAGATGCGGTTCACGGACTCGGGGTGTGGCATGACCGCCGAGACGCTCGAACACATCTTCGAGCCGTTCTTCACCCGCAACCGCACCGGCAACGGCACCGGGTTGGGGCTGTCGATTAGCCACCAGATCATTGACCAACACGGCGGGTCGATTACCGCGAGTAGTGCCGGCCCCGGAAAGGGCAGCGTTTTTATCGTCCAGTTACCGTTGAAAGACACACAACGCGGTGACGGGTTTGGGCCAAAGGGCACCGGGAAAGATCACGAAGAACCAGCGGTTCTCGCGTTCCCGATGTCACGACAAGCGGTTGCTTAGTCACCCCGGCCCGGACCCGATGTCACTTGCCCGTAGGAGATGACGACCTTGACCACTCCACCACACAACCGCCTTCGGGTGTTGTTCGTCGATGACGAGCGGTCGCTGCAAGAGTTCATGCGCACCGAGTTGCCGCGATTGGGGCACGACGTAACCGTCTGCCCGAACGGCGAAACCGCGCTCCAAGCCATCGCCGCCCAAACGTTCGACGCCGCGATTCTCGACATCCGAATGCCCGGTATCACCGGCATTGACGTGCTGCAACGCCTAAAGCAAGTCAGCCCCGACACCGAAGCCATCATGATGACCGGCTATGCCAGCGAAGACAGCATGGTGCAAGCCATGCGGCTCGGGGCGTGTGACTACCTGCGGAAGCCGTGCAAGCTGTCCGAGATCGAAGCGGTGTTGTTCCGGATTCAAGACAAGAAGAAGCTGAAGAACAAAGCGGCTGCACTGGAGACCCGCGTTCAGGCCGCCGAGGGACCGAGCCTGATTATCGGCGATAGTCCCGCGATGGCGCCCGTTCAACGGCTCGTCGATCAGATCGCCCCGACCGACGCCCGCGTGCTAATCACAGGCGAAACCGGGACGGGGAAAGAAGTCGTCGCCCGCGCGCTGTTCATGAAATCGAAGCGGCACGACATGGCCTTTGTCCCGGTGAACTGTGGTGCCGTGGCCCAGAACATGGCCGAAAGCGAACTGTTCGGCCACAAGAAGGGTGCCTTCACTGGGGCCGACCGCGACCGCAAGGGGATGTTTGAAGTCGCCAACGGCGGAACGCTGTTCCTTGATGAACTGGGTGAACTCGACAAAAACGTCCAAGTGAAATTGCTCCGCTTCCTAGAAGCCGGTGAAATCCGCCCCGTCGGGGCAAACGAGCCGACTATCGCCGACGTGCGGGTGATCTGCGCCACCAACCGCGACTTGCGGCAAATGATTAGCGAAGGCCAGTTCCGCGAAGACTTGCTCTACCGCCTCAACATGTTTCACATTCACATTCCACCACTTCGAGAACGCCGCGAAGACATCCCCGAACT
>JAYSXU010000092.1:0-6036 GCA_043716965.1 Fimbriiglobus sp. | reverse complement strand
AACCGAGGCCGAAGACACATCGGGGATCGTTGGTTGAAGCGAAACTCGCCCCACTGCTGATGAAGCGGGTTTGACTGCCGGACGCGCTTTCAAGAACCACTCTCGCCCCGACAACGTCCCGGTTGCCTTTGCCGCGAAGTTCGATGCCGAGCCAATGGTTGGGTTTCGTGTCGGCCACATTATGCAGCACGACCGCCGGTGCGTTGACATGGCTGACAACCACATCAATCTTGCCATCGTTGTCGAGATCACCAAAAGCAGCGCCGCGGGCATTGTGGCGCGTCTGAAAGTACGGTCCTGCCGTGCCAGTAACGGGTGTGAATTTCCCCCGGTTATTTTGCACGAGAACGGGTCGTTGTTCACGGCCAACCTTTGCGGACGGGTACCGGATCGCGTGGCCGTTTGCGATGAAGAGATCTTCCCAACCGTCGTGGTTGTAATCCAAAAACCCGACCCCCCAACTCACATACGACGCGCCAATCGCGCTGAGTTGGCTACTACTCGTGGCGAATTGGAAGCGGTCCTGGTTCGTGATCTTTTTGTAGAGTGCGGGCAGTTCTTTTTCGTAGTTGGTCACCACGATCGACGGGAAGCCAGTGTGGTCAAAGTCCGCGACGGCAAGGCCCATGCTGCCATTTGCTTGCCCCCGGTCGTCCAGGGCAGCCCCTGCCGTCATGCCGATTTCTTCGAGGACGATTTCACCCGGCTTGCCGCGATTCATGTACAAGAAGTTGGGGTCGGTGTCGTTCGCAACATAGATGTCAGGGCGGCCATCTCGATTGAGATCGACCATCATCACGCCCATCCCTTTGCCGTCTTTTCGCAGGTTCAATGAGGCGGTGATGTCCATGAAAGTGCTGTTGCGATTGTTACGGTAGATCGTGTGCGGTAACGCTTTGAACCGCTTGGGCTGACAGACATCCCGCACCTTGGTGTCGTAGGAACAATCGGTCGGGTGGTTGGTCTCAAAGCCCCAGTCGCCGTAATGCGAAATGTACAGGTCGGCGAAGCCGTCGCCATCAAGGTCACCCCACGCGGCAGTTGACGACCAGAGCGTATCTAACAGACCCGCTTTTGTAGTGACATCGACGAACTTGCGTCCGCCCACGCCGTCGGGTTCGTTGTGCAACAACACAAGCCGGGCATACCCCGTGACGAGCAGATCGAGCCAACCATCGTTGTCGTAGTCGAACGCGGCGGCACCGTGGGAATACTGCAACGGACCAGCTAAACCCGTCGCCACGGACACGTCTTGAAACTTCATCCCGCCCAAATTGCGGTACAGCTTGCCCGGATGGCCGAGAACTTTGGTCCGGTCGAAGTACCCGCCACCAGGGAAGAAAATATCGAGCAGTCCGTCGTTGTCGTAATCCAACAACGCCACCCCACCGCCGAGCGATTCGATAATCGCCAAGTGGTTCGCTTCCTCGCCGTTGTGGTAGGTAAAGTCGATACCCGAATCGCGCGTCACGTCTCGGAGCAACTCCGTAACGGGTGGCTCATTCACAGGTGGTGTTGGAACTGGTACGGATGAATTGCATCCGACGATAAGCCACGTCACCGTGGACATGATGCCGAGAAAGTATCGTTTCATAAAAGCTCACTTCGCCGCCGTTTTAAGCATGGCAATCACTTGACGATGTCGGGCCGCTTCCTGGGGGTTGGCCCCCTTCCCTTCGTAAAACGTGGCCAGCGTTTCATGGGTCGGGATGTGACTGTTATCTTCCCGAAGCGCACTAAACAGCCAGGGCAACGCTTCCTTCTCACGCCCAACCGCTATCAGTGATTGGCCAATTTGTCGCCGGACTTCAGGGTCACGTGGTCGGCTACGAACCTCAATCGCCAACTCGGTCTGCTTCTTTTTCTCCGCATCAATGACAGTGTGAAGTGTTCGATATTTGGCCGCATCGTCGGCACGACCCAGTTCGCCGGCAATCTGCCCGAGTGACAGCACGACCACGGCGTCGTCGGGTTGCAAAACCCGTACTTTCTCCAACAGGTCGTAAGCCGCTTGCGGGTTCTTTGCTCGAATGAGGTTTGCCTTCAACGTCATGGCTCGGGGCATGTCCGGGTTCTTGAGGAGTGCGGACCCGACCAATTGCAGCGCCGCATCGGGCTGACCGATGGTGTTTTTGAGTTCGGCAAGACCGACTTGGGCATCAACGTCGTCGGGGTGTAGCCGAAGTTGTTCTTCAAATAAGCGGGCACCTTCGTCCAACTCGGTTCGGGCAGCCAAGTGAATCTCGGCCAGCTTGCGTCGTGCGGTCGGATGATTCGGTCGATGGTCGATGACGTAGCGGTAATCGGCCACGGCGTCATCGGTGTTTAACGTCGCCTCCCGGACCTCGGCACGGCGGAATCGGGCGAGCCAGTCATCCGGGTAGCGCGAAACCCAGCGGTCCAACAACGTCGCCGCTTCGTTCAGCATGTGGGCATCCAGATAACACTTCACCAAGCCATCAAATAGCAACCGATCTTCCGGGTGGGACGCATCAATGTACAACCGGGCTTGCGTGACCGCTGGCCCGGTCGGGCCACTTTCCACGAGGCTCAGGAGCAATTTTTCCAAGTCGATGTATTCGGAAATCCAATCGCGCCGCTTAGCCTGCTCCAACTGCTTCCGCGCTGCGGAATAGCGTTCGGTACGGCGGTAGACTTGCGCCAGTAGAAACGTGGCTTCGGCGTGGTCTGGCGTGGTATCGAGAACCCGCTTGATGTGACGTTCTGCTGACGGGAAGTCGTCGTCTACCAACGCACTTTTAGCCTGCCGCAGGTGGCTATCGGTCGCCCACATCGGGTAAATGATCCAGTACCCGACCCCCGTTAAAATTGCCAGGGTTGCGATCCCCACGACGATCGTGAACGGCCCCGTCGATCGGTCCGATGGCCCGATAATTTTCGGTGACGCAGGAAGTTGTGAAGAACGGATGCGGAGGCCCATCGGGTGTCCTCGGGGTTAACGAGTCCGTGAATTCAACTGTTAATAGCATATCCAATAGCTTGGAACGAGTCGTTCCCAATTGTGTGCCGTGAGAAGACTATGCCCGTCCGGATTCGCCGACTTGCCGTTGTCGGGGTGCCACTTTTGCTCGTGGGAATTGCGGTCGCCTACACCGTGTGGCCGGGCAGCAACAGGGCGATGTCTGTCGCCCAAGATGCTGCTTCACGCCGTGACTTTTTAACCGCACTTGCGGCGATTCAGCCTGATTTCGACAACTCACGGGCAAACTCCGACACATTGCTGTTTGGCGCACGAACCGCGCGGCGGGCGGGGCAAACGAACTTGGCGGATCGGTATTTACGGCGGTACCAGGAGCAAGGCGGCGATGCGGAAATCATTGCAATTGAGCGGATTCTCGGCGGCATTCAACGCGGTGAAGTGAACGGCTTTGACGGCGGCTTGCAATTCTGTGCGAAAAACCCGGCACACCCGGAGGTCTCGTTCGTTCTCGAAGCCATGACTGAAGGCTACCTCAAAACCGGCCACTTGGTGAAAGCCATCGACACGGCCACACGTTGGCTAGCTACCACTCCCACGCCTGCGGATGCTGCCCAGGGTCACATCTGGCGTGGCACCTGTTACCGGAACTATGGCAATCAGGAGATGGCACTTGTGGACTTCCAAGCCGCGTTAAAACTCACGCCCGATTCCCCGGACGCCCAAACACTGGTGGGGGAAATGCTCGTCGGCCCGGAACCAGAACAGGCAAGCGATTACTTCACGACAGCCTTGGCGACGCAACCGAACCGCGTTGATGCACGACTCGGCTTAGCACGATGCCACCGCAACCGTGGGCAATCCGCGTTAGCAAAAGTCGAACTCGACCGTATTCTGGCGACCCAACCCGATCACCTGGCAACGCTGATTGAACGGGCGAAATTGTCGTTGGACACGCGCGAATACGTACTGGCTGAACAAGACTTGCGCAACGTCTTGACCAAAGCCCCGCGTTCACTGGAAGCCAACACCACACTGGCACGGGTCTTGGAGTTGACGGGCCGCGAACCGGAGTCCGCCAAAATCCGCGCCGATGTCAAAGCCTTCGAGGCCGAACTGTTTCGCAAGATCCAGGAGCTAGTCACATCGGGTATGATTCCCGCACCGGCACCCGGTAACGAATTCCCCAAACGTAACGACCCATGAACCGTATCCTGCTCGCGCTACCACTGGTTGCCGGTATTTGTTTTGCCACGCTTGTCGGCTGCGGGAATAGCACAAAAACCGAAACTCCCTCCTCGACCGCTCCCAGTATCGCATCAGGTGAAGTGGCTCCGGTTCGCGCGCAATGGAAAGACCTGTTTGAGGATTGCACGCCAAGTTCCGGCGTTGATTTTTCATACCACAACGGCGAAGAGAGCAATCACTACACGATTCTGGAATCACTGGGCGGCGGCGTGGCACTCGTCGATTTTGATGGGGATGGGCTGCTCGACATTTTCCTGATCGGCGGTGGCACGTTTCACGGGGCGAACCCGCCCACGATTACCGGCTCTTCCAACCGGTTGTACAAAAACTTGGGCAACTGGAAGTTCCGTGATGTCACGACGGAATGCGGACTCGATAAGCCGTTGTTTTACTCGCACGGCGTGGCGGTGGGGGATTACGATTGCGACGGCTGGCCAGATTTGCTCGTCACGGGGTACAGGGGGATCACCCTTTATGCCAACCGATCGGCGGACCCGGCTCAACCCAATTCGCCGAAGCGGGTGTTCGTGGACGTGACCAAAGCCGCCGGTCTGCCGGAACACTTGCCGTGGAATACATCCGCCGCGTTTGGTGATCTTGACGGGGATGGTTTCCCGGAACTGTTCATCTGCCAGTACCTCGATTGGTCGTTCGACAAGCACCGGACTTGCCCGCACCACACTGTTCCCGTTGACGTCTGCACGCCCCATGCGTTCAATGCGCTGCGACCCTATCTGTTTCGCAACACCGGCAAAGGCGGCTTTGAAGACATCGGTGATCGGCAACCGTTGCGTGCTGATGGGAAAGGGCTTGGCGTGGTCATCACGGATCTCGATGGCGACGGGCGACCGGACATTTATGTCGCCAACGACGCCGGCGACAATCACCTCTATCTGAACCGTCCCGGTTTCATTTTGGAGGAATGCGGTCTGAGTCGCGGTGTTGCCGTCGATGAAACCGGCCATCCCAACGGGAGCATGGGGATTGCCGTGGCCGATTGGGATCGGTCGTCGTTTCCCTCGGTGCTGGTGACAAACTTTCAGAACGAATGGCACGCACTCTATCAAAACGTCGGCCGCGGGCGGTTCCTCTACCAGTCGCACCCCAGTGGGTTGGCCAAGCTCGGGCAAAAAGACGTCGGGTTCGGAACGGCCTTCGCGGATTTCGACAACGACGGCTGGTCGGATTTGGTTATTAGCAATGGCCACGTCCTGCGGCACCCGGTCGGATCAACCCTGGAACAGTTGCCAGTCTTGATGCGGAACACAATGAATGGCAATCGACGAATACTGACGAACGTCGCAGCGGAGGCTGGCCCCTATTTCCGGACGCCCCATCAGGGTCGCGGACTTGCGGTCGGTGATCTCGATAACGACGGCCGACTTGATGTTGTCGTTACGCATCAGAACGCCAAGACTGTCCTTCTGCGAAATACCGGAACTGCTGTTGCGAGTCACTGGGTGAATTTCCGCCTTAAGGGCCGTGCCCATCGTTCGATTACCGGGGCCAAAGTCACAATCCACTACCGGGACCAGGTCCAAACGCAATTCGTGACCGCCGGTGGTTACCTCTCCGGGGGCGATGCGCGCGTTCATTTCGGGCTGGGCGCGGACGCTAGCATTGATCGCGTCACCGTCGATTGGCCGCATGGTCCCAGTCAAACTTGGACCGGGCCGTTCAAAGCCGATCGTTTCTCTCTCATTCAGGAAGGCAACACTTCAGTCGAATAATCACGTTCTTGGCTTGATTATTCGACTGCAGGGAACTTAAAAAATGATGCCCGTCGAATTTTCGGGACCTTTTCTCTTTGAAGAGCGAAGGTGACATGGTATCAATAACCATTGACCTAC
>JAYSXU010000910.1:0-2435 GCA_043716965.1 Fimbriiglobus sp. | reverse complement strand
CCGGCGCCGTCGTGCCACCATTCGCAGTGATTCCGCCCCGTTCCGTGGTCATGGGCGTACCGGGGAAAGTGGTGCGGGCCGCCACCGCCGAAGAAATTGCCAAGACCAAGACCATCGCCGCCCGCTACCGCGAAATGGCCCAACGCTACGCCACCGGCAACGTGACGTGGCCGTATGGCAAGCCGGGGTGAGCTTGACCGTAATAGGCAGGATGATTGAGTGACTTGCTACGACGGAGCCTCAATTTTCGACATATCTGAACCTCAAGCCGAATAAGATCGCTGCGATCTAGGAATGAGGTGTCGGAAAATAAGTCACATCGTGAAGTAATTCCGAATTCTCCTTGCGAACAGCTTGAAATGCCCTGGCACTAAACTTCTGTTGTGAATATTGTATAATTATTGGTCAAGACGTAAAGTTCGTATTTGACCAATTCCCAAGGCCATCAGAGGATTTGGGGACTTCGCATGGTCCCTCATACTCCTCAGATGCTCACAACACAAGGAGTCGTCCCATGCGCAAAATGTCCGCACTGTTTGCCGTACTTGTTCTGGCAATCTCGACGAGCCAATCCCAGGCGGCGTTTGAAGCGGTCACGCTAACCCCAAACCCTAGCAACACCTTCAACAATGGTTTTGGATACAGTGTGGGATTCCGGTTCCAGGCAACAGCAGCATCGCAAGTGGTTTCCTTAGGATACTTTGACAGTCTGGGCGACGGGTTGGTTGAAACACACGCCGTCGGACTCTACAGCGACAGCGGCACTCTTTTGGCATCTACGACAGTGACCAATAGCTCGTCGCTGACGAATCTATTCCGGTACCAAGCGGTTACCCCAGTCAGCTTAGTAGCCGGTCAGTTCTATCGAGTTGCTGGTACAAGCGGATTCGTTGACGCTTACACATTTACGCCGACGACATTCTCGACGGACTCGCGGATCAGCTTTGAAAGTGATCGCTATGCATTCGGTAACACGCTGGCATTCCCGACCGGCACCGATCACGTTACTGGCTATTTTGGCGCGAACTTTCAGTTAAATAACCCGAACGCGCCGAGCGCCGTTCCCGCCCCAGCCGGGCTGTTGCTCGGGCTGACCGGGTTGCCGCTCGTTGGAATTGCCGGTTGGGTCCGCCGCCGCCGTGCTGCCATCGGCGTGTAATCCGGTGGTTGAAATACACAGTCGATTCAACAGGCTTTGCACCTCATGGTGCGGAGCCTGTTTTCGTTGATTGACTAACTTTCCGACTTCCCGGCTTTGGCTTCTTCGGTGTCGATCAGTTCTAACAACCGCGTTGCCTTCTCGCGGTGGGCGGCATCGGGTAGGAGTTTTCGCAGTGATGTCCGGGCGTCGTTCCAGTGTCGCATTTGTAACTGGCAAATGCCGAGGTTCATGAGTGCGGATCGCCCGAGGATGTCGGGGTCGAAGCCTTCGCGGGTGTCGTACTGGTGGGTGCGGCCCATTTCTAACAAACGGTTCAGTGCGAACGCGGCCCGTGGGAAATCGTCGGCGGCAAACCGCTCCGTCGCGATGGCCCACAACACCGGCGGCGAGTTCTGGCACCAGCGTTCGGCCCATATCAGCGATTCCTCACGCTTCACACTGCTCCGCGATTGTTCCGGCGAAACCGTTAGCAGGTATTCGAGCAACGACCCGATCGCAGCCGGGGGAACGGCGTTGCTCTCGAACATCGTTCGGACGACTTCCGCCGCATCCGCGAGGACTTGGTGACCGGCGGGGTCATCCAACAATAACAAGTTCCGACCCAGCTCGATTTGCAAATCGAGTTGTGCCGGTCGGTCTCGGAGTTCCGCTTCCAGCAGTTGCACGGACCAACGGATTTTGTCGGGCGTTGGGACCGACAAGTAAGCGTAACGGTGAATCGTCACGTCGAGTTGCTTGATCTCCAGTCCCAATCGTGGCGCCAGCGTCAAAAGTGGCGTGACGAACTTCGGGTGAATGCGGCCTTGGTAACGGATCTCGTCGCGTCGTTGGAACAAGCGGGGTTGCCAGTTGGCCGTTCCGAACGCGGGGCGGTCGGGACTTAACTCTTGTTGAACGCGGAGTTCGTAGGCAAGCACGTTGGTCTGGGTCATCGCTTGCTTTACGGCATCCAGTCCGCGCGGATTCAACGATTCGTCCGGGTTCATCCAGAGTATCCAATCGTGCGTGGCCGTCTCCAACGCCCGGTTGCAGGCCGCCGCAAAGTCGTTCGTCCAGGTAAACGGGACGACTTCGGCCCCGAGCTTTTGGGCAATGGCCACGGTCTCGTCGGTCGATCCGGTATCCACGACCACAATTTGGGCCGCGACCGCTTGCACGGACTGAATGGCGCTGGCCAAACACGCCGCGTGATTCCGAGTAATGAAACAAGCCGTGGCGGTCATGGCGAAACTCCTCCTGACAGTGTGGCATCTCTGAACCGAACTGCGATTGT
>JAYSXU010000909.1:0-2436 GCA_043716965.1 Fimbriiglobus sp. | reverse complement strand
CATGTTGACTCAGATCGTTTTGCATAGTTGCTGATCTCAGAACTTTTACCACGAATCACACGAATCAGACGAATCGGAGTTATGCAGTTGCGTGTTAGGCGTGCCCCTCGCTGGTGCATCGGGCTAACAAAGCCGGCATCGACTCGACAACAGCGTAACTCCTAACGAATAAATACGGTTGTGAATTGCAACCCAAGAGTTCGTCACAGGATGCACATTTCATTTCCTGATTGTCTTTTCATTCGTTCGATTCGTGTGATTCGTGGTGATGAATCCGTCTAACCCTTCGGCGGCACAATATAGAGCGTGAACCGCATCACGGGCTGTTTCCCCGGTTGGCCCCGGATCATGACATCACGTTTGCCTTCGAGATCGCCGTCGAGCAACCGTTCGTTCAGCCGGACCGCGAGCCGCCGGGTTCGTTGCACGAACGGCCACTCGTCGGGGCTGCGTTCGATTGAAAAGTACGTGTCCTTCTTGGTGATCGGTAAGACGCGGGGCGGTTGCGGTTCGTAGCGGAACACCATGCCCCGGTGCCCCAGCGCGTAGACTTCTTCGACGCGATCCGAGGACGCGATCTTCATGTTCATCGCGCCGCCGGTCAGCAGGCCGATTACTTCCCCGCTCACCAAGTTCGACTCGACGCCGATGAACATTTGCCACCCGTTCGCCAGCCACGGCTCGTCCATCTCGACCCGCATTTGCAGCCCGGCCCCGGAAAACGGGCGGGCCATGAATTTGCGATCGGCACCGATCATGTTCAGCAGTTGGTCGAGAATCCGCTTCAACTCGAAGAAGCAGACGCCGAGGTTGTCGTGGTCGTAGTCGGTCAATTCCGGCATCCCGCGGTCCGACCCGAAGATGGCGAGTTGCCCGATCAGCCGGCACAGTTCCGTGTACGCGACGATCGGGTGAATCCCCTCCGTGCGGGCGAGAATCCGCGTGATCGAAGCGCCTTCATTCAACAACCGCACCTGTTCAAACATCAACCGTGCTTCCGGGTCCGATTCCAAGAAGGTGATGTCCCGGTCCCGAACGGTGTTCCCCAAGTCCCGCACCAGTGAGCCAATTTTGTAATAGATCGGCTGCAAAATGTCGGTGCGGAGGGCTTGCCACGCATCGCACGAAAGCACGGGTGGAATGTACGCCCGGTGCAGGACCGGCGTGGTGTCCCCGGTCGTGGACCGGGACAGCACCGCGAGGGGTAACGTCTCGTACCCCGCCGGGTCTTGGCCCGACACGAGGAGCGTGAGGTTCATCTTGCGGAATTCGAGGTGGCGTTCCGTTTTACCGTCGTTTTCGTCCGGCACACGGCTATCGACTTCCTTACGAAATCGGGCCGTGTCCTCAGTTGCCTGCGCGACGTTCTTGCCACCCAGTTCCAACGATTGCATGGCCAGCATGACTTCGATGCGGTCTTGGTTGCTGAACGCCGCCCGTAAATCGAGTTCCGGCAAACTGGCGTCTTGCGGCACCCGAATGACCGTGCCGTCGCGCATCCGGGCTTGAAGGGAACTGACCACGAAGCGGTAGTTCGTGAGCGCGTTCGGGTCGATCTGAATACGCCGAACGCCCCAGTTGTACGCGACGTCCCACCGGCTCGATTGGGCGACTTGGTCCGCCCAGTACCGATCGGACGCTTGGAAGTGATGTTGCCGAAGTAACATGCCTTCGTGCCAGTAGACCGGCAGTTTTCGCATGAATAGCCCAGAATTCGTCATAAGGGGAATTTCCGGATAGTATACCGCTAGTCGGCTGTGGTTCAACAACGCGCAATGATCGAAAGTCCGACAAAACTTTCCGGCAGTCGGTTTTTAGGCTGGCGGCCCTGAAGGGGACGTTCTGTCAGCCCAGGGCCATGCCCTGGGAACGAGTGAAGGGACGGCGATGCGTGTGGCCATCGTCGGGATGGAACCGACGAGACAGGGGCTTAAAACCGGACCGTTGCCCGGTCCCAGTTACCAGGGCATAGCCCTGGGCTGACAGAACGTCCCTTTCAGGGCCGAAATCCCAGAGAACGCGCCGGCCATCAAAAATTTGCAACACCCGCACCCCCTCCCCCTCCCAACTGGAGACCCTTCATGCCGTCTGCGGTGGTACTCGACCCAGAACCGTTGCTCGCCCTGATCAGCGACGCCAGTCCGTCCGGGCAGAAACTGGCCCTGATGGACCGGAACAAACTGAAAGAACAACGCGAAGACTTCGACCCAGAGCGGGACTTGTCGGCGGACGACCGACGGAACCCGCAAATGGCGGAAATGAAACGGAAAATCCCCCAGTGGGATAAGATCATTGAGTTCTGCACCCAGTTCTTGGGCAAATCGGGGAAGGACCTCCGCGCTGTTTTTGCACTCATCGAAGCGCTCAGTAAACGACACGGCTTCGCCGGGTTGCGGGACGGCCTACGGCTACTCCGACGGCTGTGCGAAGAGTGCT
>JAYSXU010000908.1:0-2445 GCA_043716965.1 Fimbriiglobus sp. | reverse complement strand
ATGGATTTCTCGGTGCCTCTGTGTCTCTGTGGTGAACATTCTTTCTTTGACCCCCAGAGGTTTTAGCTGCCTCCTATGCATTCGGTCGTCCCGTTCTACCCGTCATCCGGCAATCGAACTACATCAAGCTTATGCCTCTCGCGTTCAACCTTAAGCACCGGGATCGTTCATGCTGCAGTTGCAAACCTTTCGCGGGCGGCCGTTGCCGTTGGGTGCGGGGCGGATGTCTGACGGCGTCAATTTCGCGGTGCTGAGTCGGCACGCGACGGCGGTTTCGTTGGTGATTTTCCCGGAAGTGGGTGGAATGAAGCCGATCGCGGAGATTGTGCTGCACCCGCACAAGAACCGCACCGGGGACCACTGGCACATTCGCGTCGAAGGCTTGCCGGACGTGTTTTGCTACGGGTGGCGTGTCGATGGGCCGAAGGGGAAGAAGCACCGCTACGACCCGACCCGCGTGCAGATCGACCCGGCTTCGACGGTGATTTCGGACGGGGCACAGTGGGCGGGGACGTGCGAAGTGGACCCGGAGCGCACGAGCCGGCGGAGCATGGTGACGAACAGCCCCCGGTACGATTGGGGCGACGACGAGCCGCCACTGACGCCGCACGAAGACACGATCATTTATGAAGTGCATGTGCGCGGATTCACGCAACATCCGTCGTCCGGCGTGGCGCATCCGGGGACGTTTCGCGGGCTGATCGAGAAGCTGCCGTACTTGAAGTGGCTGGGGGTGACGGCGCTGGAGTTACTCCCCGTTCACGAGTTCGACGAGTGCGATTGCCCGTTCTTTGACCCGGAGACCGGCGAAAAGCTCGTCAACTTTTGGGGCTACAACTCGATCGCGTTCGCCGCCCCGAAGTCTGCCTTCGCTGCCACCGGGAGCCAACACGGGCAGGTCAACGAGTTCCGCGACTTGGTGCGGGCGTGCCACCAGTCGGGAATCGAAGTGTTCCTGGATGTCGTGTTCAACCACACCGGTGAGGGGGATGACCGCGGGCGGGCGTACTCGCTACGGGGGCTAGACAACGAACTGTATTATTTGATGGACGACGACGGCAAGTACCTCAACTACTCCGGGTGCGGTAACACGGCGAATTGCAACCACCCGTTGGTGCGGGATTTGATTCTAACCTGCCTGCGGTACTGGGTCGGGGACATGCACGTTGACGGGTTCCGCTTCGACCTCGCCAGCATTTTGGGCCGCGACCAAAAGGGCAACGTCATGGTCGAACCGCCCGTGATCGAAATGATTGCCGAGGACGGCGTGCTTGCCGATACGAAGCTCATCGCGGAGCCGTGGGACGCGGCGGGACTGTACCAAGTCGGCGGCTTCCCGTTCGGGCGACGGTGGAGCGAGTGGAACGGCAAGTACCGCGACGACATCCGCCGCTTCTGGCGCGGGGACGCCGGGTTCGTGAGTCTGTTCGCCAACCGGATTTGTGGCAGTGCGGACTTGTACCAAGCCAGCGGCCGGTTGCCCCGGCACTCCATGAACTTCATCACGTGCCATGACGGGTTCACGTTGAATGACCTCGTGAGTTACAACCACAAGCACAACCAAGCCAACGGCGAAGACAACCGCGACGGGTCCAACGACAACTTCAGTTGGAACGGCAGCGCCGAAGGGGAAACCGACGACCCGAACATCCACGAGTTTCGCCTTCGCCGCTCTAAGAGCCTGATGGCCACGCTGATGATGTCGCAGGGGATGCCGATGCTGCTGGCGGGCGACGAGTTCCTGCGCACGCAGCAGGGCAACAACAATGCGTGGTGCCAGGACAACGAAATCTCGTGGGTCGATTGGACATTGCAAGAGACGAACCACGACTACCTGCGGTTCACCCGCGAAATGATCTGGCTGCGGCGCCGCCACCCGGTGTTCCGACGACGGCGCTTTTTCTCCGGCCAGTTCCAACCGATCACCGCCCCGACGCACATGGATTCGACGAGCGAATCCGAACCCACAATGGTCCGCACCCCCGCCCCCCGCTCCGTGACCATGCCCCTGGCGGACATCCATTGGCATGGCGTCGAGCCGTACACCCCCGACTTTAGCGAGACCAGCCGGTGCATTGCCTTCAGCCTCGACGGTCGTTTCACCGGCCGCGACGGCGACCCCGATTACCACCAAGACAACGACTTCTACGTGGCGATGAACGTGACCCCCGCGCCGCTCAACTTCATCGTGCCCCCGTCGCCGACGGGCCGCAAATGGCACCAACTCATCGACACCGCCGCGACTAGTCCGAATGATTTTTTGCCCGAGAATGAGGGACCGATTGTGATCGCCCGCAGCACGCTGACCGTGGCCCCGTTCGGGTTGGTGGTGCTGATGAGCGAGGCTTAGAGCATCTTAAATATCCCTATTGCGCTTTCATCTGATTGAAGTCATACTGGTTTCACCTTTGGGAGGAGCCAGCCGTGAAAGCGTTCTCGATGGAC
>JAYSXU010000907.1:0-2446 GCA_043716965.1 Fimbriiglobus sp. | reverse complement strand
GCGCCAACATTCTCGATTACTCCGGCTACCCCGATTGCCGCCCGGAGTTCCTGACCGCGTTTGAATCGCTCGCCAACCTCGCCACGAAAGCCGGGGTCGAGGGCACCGGCCGCTTCCGCGTCCACGCCCCACTGTTGAAAATGACCAAGGCCGAAATCATCCGCCTCGGCACGCAACTCGGCGTCGATTACGCCCAAACCCTCAGTTGCTACGACCCCGACGAACAGGGGCAATCCTGCGGCCACTGCGACTCCTGCAGCTTGCGCAAAAAAGGCTTCGCCGAAGCCGGTGTGCCAGACCCGACGGCGTACCGGGGGTAGGTAGTTTCAGGTCATGATGGCGGGGTTCGCGGCAGTCGTCGGGATGAGTGGATGACTGCCAAGACCTGGACCTCCTGCCCGTCCACGCGATACAAGATACGGAAGGGATGCTCAAACACTTCGCGGATTGCCTCGTCGTCGTACTCTGGAACCTGCGACCCAATGAACGGCTGACTAGCCAAGCGATCGGCGTGAGTCACAATCCGGTTTACAAGGACTTGAGCATATCCAGGACTACTTTGAGCTAGGTAATCTCGGATTGCTAGAAGTTGGGCTGCGGCTGCGTCAGTCCAAATAACGCTCATAGCGGTAGCCCTAATTTGCGCCGCACCTCATCGCTCGAAACCACACGACCAGCCTTGATGTCCGCCAACCCCGCGTCGATGGATTGGCGCACGTAGATTTGGTAGAGCAAATCGTCCCAAGTTCCGTCATCGGGTAACTGATCGACAAGACGGTGGGCTTCGTCACGAAGACTGGTATCTGGCATCAGTCACTCCTCCAAAGTGTTTTGCGAATTGGTGTAGTGTAATCGTAGACCGGAAGCGTGGGAACAGATAGCCGATTTTCTTGCACGCGCCAGCCACGTTGCGGACATAATGTTGGTATGTACCGCTTGCTTGCTGCTCTTCGTCCGCAATGGGCTACCTCGACCGACGCGGTCTTGCTGCGTCGTTTCCACACGGAGCGGGACGAGGCCGCGTTTGCAGAGTTAGTGCGGCGGTACGGGCCGATTGTTTGGGGCGTGTGTCGGCGGGGGTTGACCAACCCGGCGGACGCGGAGGATGCGTTTCAAGCCACGTTCTTGGTGCTGGTTCGCCGGGTCCATGATGTGGCCAATCACCCCGCACTCGGGCCGTGGTTGCATCGCGTGGCATTGCACACGGTGCGAAACGGGCAACGTCTCAACCGTCGTCGAACTGCTCGCACTGGTCCGTTGACCACGGATGTTTCTACATCGGACCCAACCCCGATTGTCGATGCTCGGCTTGATGTGGATACCGCGTTGTCACGGTTACCGGAACGGCTGCGGGTGCCGGTAGTGATGTGTCATCTGCAAGGTCTGACCCGATCCGAAGCGGCAGCACGACTGGGCTGCCCTGAAGGCACGCTGTCCGCAAACTTGGCCGAAGCGTTGCGACGACTGCGACAACGCCTTGCCCACCCCGATGTGCCGTCCGTGTTGGCGATTGCTGGAGCAACGTTAGTGCCCACAGGGTTGGCGTCGGCAGCCGCACGTGCCGCGATCATTTATTCAACATCCACCACGTCGGCCGCCGGGGTTTCGCCCACGGTGGTCATTCTGACTGAAGGAGTGTTACGCATGTTCTGGCTGAAGAAATTAGCGACCGCCGTTGCCGTTGTCGTGCTTGGCATCGGCGTGACCGCCGGCGTCGGCTACCGCGTCGGGAACGCCGGACCGGACGAGCCGGCCAATGCGCCGAACGAAGCTGTGGCAAAGGCGCCGCAGACGGCGAAGTTGTTGGATGAAAAGTTACTTGAAGAAGACGTTAAATCCGCGGAGAAGGAGGTGCTTAGATTTCGCACTGAATTGCAACAGATGGAGGAGCTGTTCAAATACAAGACGGAATTTGTTAGACTTCTGGAACGGGACCTGGCGCAACGCAAGGCACTGGCAACCAAGCGCACGCAACCCGATCACCTTGAGGTTTTAATACGTGGCACTCGTGCGACCGCAGCGGGGTCACGTTGCGAAGTGACTGAGTGGTCGAGTGGTCAACACTTTACTTTTAATACCGAAACCCCACAAGAACTGAATCGTTTGCTCAATCACTTTGCAGCTAGTCCGAAGGCGCCGAAAACTTGGTAATCAAAGTGGCGGAAAGTGTCGAGTGGAATCTGGTGCGTCGGTTCTTACTGGCTTGCCGCGAGGCCGGGTTCAAATCGGTGAAATTCGACGGCCCCCTCGACAGTGAGCTAATGGGGATTGCACGCGGCCCCGGAGCCTGGGTGTACGACCGCGCGAAGCGATACGAAGGCCCGATTGACCTGTCCGAACTCAAGGATGCCCCGGCGAAGCCCGTGAAGCCTTAATGACGTGATGCCCGATTCAAGTCAGAGTGCGGCGTTGGCGTTCCCGGCGAACCGGCGACGTCAGTCGCCTG